>NZ_CAXUCH010000133.1:0-11736 GCF_964249325.1 uncultured Mycobacterium sp.
CCGCCAGACAGCGGTGAGGACAACTGGATGCCGTTCGGCTCGGCGCTGTCGATGGATGTGACGCCGTTCGACACACTGCGAAAGTCGGCCAAACCCGTCGTCTCCGCTGTCAACGGCCTGTGCCAGGGCGGCGGGTTGCAGATCGCGATGTGCAGCGATGTAGCGGTGGTCAGTGACCGTGCGACCTTCCGTGTTCCGGAGTTGTACCGCGGTATCGCCGACACCTATTACAGCCAGATGCTGGCGCGCACCGTCGGGCCGGTCCGCACCCGCGATCTCATGCTCACCGGGCGGACGCTGACCGCGGCCGAAGCCGTCGAGTGGGGCATGGTGGCGCGGGTGGTGCCGCACCAGCAGCTGATGGACACGGCGCGCGACGTGCTGGCCCAGTGTTGCCGTACCGCACCCGGGGCACGACGCATCGTCAAGGCCAGCTTGGACAATTATTTGGGGCTCTACGACCGGATCGGGATGGAGGCCAGCATCGAAAGCGCCGAAGCAGTCGAGGGATTCCGGGCTTTCGTCGAAAGGCGATCCCCGAACTGGGTGCATCCCGAGCTGCGGGTGGATGGTCGCCTGTAGCGGCCACAATGCTTAGAGCTCACGCGGGCGTGGCATTGCCGGCGAACCACACGGTAGCGACCGCGCGGGTCTGCGGCGGGGGAAAGTGTTCGTTGGGTGCACCGAGTTGCCCGACGTTGACCGTCCACGTCGGCGATGAGCGATCCAGGCAGGTGCCCGGACCCTGACTTGGCAGCCACAGCACCGCCAGGTTCGAGCTGGTGCCGCCGCAGCCGTACACGCCGACGTAGCCGTCATCCCGCCCACCCCATGCGCCGCCGTTGCGAAGCTGGCAGCGGGTGCCGTCGTCGAGAACCAGCGCGAACGGGTCCTGCACCGCAGCAGGCTGTACCGGGGGTAGTTGACCGGCATAGGTCACCCGGTGCAGGCGTTGATCCCACGGATCGTCGACGCACAACAGCGATCCCGCAGTCGACGGCCAACAGGTACCGGCATCCGCGGCGCTCGGTGAGCAGGAGTAGATGTTGTCGCTGACAGCCGACGGCGACGGCGTCGTGCAGTCGGTGACGGCGGTGACATTGCCCGGCGACGACGCCTCGTGATAGCCGTTGATCGGTTCGCCATTCGGGCCGACAGCCACCGCCGTGATCACCTGAGTGGCTGCCGGTTCCGCGACCGCCGAGCCAGTTAATGGAGACACCGCCAGGGCGGCGACCGCTGTGCACGCAGCCGGTGCTTGGCACGCTATGGCGACCACCACACCGTTTGAGAATCTGCCCATTGAACTACTCCCCCAGCTACGAATCTCCACGGCGGCTTCTCCTAAGGGTAGAGCGGAGCAAACATGCTGTGGTCGAAACGAAGTTGGCGCCGCCTGGCGGCGGGGTGATCTTTCGACGCGCTGGATCGAATCACTGACCTTGTCGAGCTACCCATGCTGCCGGTGCGGCTAACCGCTGTGACGGTACCTACTGACGAAAGCGTTGGCCCCCAAGGCATCTGCTGTGGAAACGTTTGGCCGTTTTGCGGAAACACCGGTCGCACAGATGTCGCCCGAGGAACCTGCCTACGACTTCCCCGCGGCGGCGTGTTCGTGCCGACGGGCTGGCAAAAGTCTTCGGCAGGCCTGTGGTCGGCTCAGGTAAGCGGGGAGAACGGCGTGGGCCAGCCGATGATTGACGGGGCTTCGAGGATCTGTTCCGGTCCGCCTGGGGGCGGCCACAGTTCCTTTGCGTAGAGGTCTCTTCGGATGGCGACACGTTCGTCGCGGCTGTGGAACGGCCAGATGTGGACGATGCGGTCGGGCCCGTCTAATGCGTACATCACGACGGTGAGCGAATCGATGCGGTGCCGGGCCGGCAGTGCCTGACGCCAACCATCGATTGTCGCCGGTAAGCCGCCCGGTCGCAGGTGGTAGTCACCAATTTCGTAGACGGGTCCGAACTGCCCGGTACGCACCGGCGGCACCAACGGAAATGGGGCGAAGCTCTGCATGCTCAGGTCGGTGAGATGGTCACCAGCGCCGAATGGGCAAGTGCTGCTGCGAGCTCGCAGCCGCGCCTCTGCGAGCTCGGCGTCGTCGGTGAAGCCCCGTAGGACGATCAGGCGGCCCAGCGGACCGTTTTCCGTGTGTCATCGCTGAGTCACTTGCCTCGTCGACGCGCACTGCTGATCCGCTCCATTGGGCGGAGTGAGCGCGCGTAGAGCCTCGGGAATGGTGCTCACTGCGTCGGCTCCCCGGATCGTCAGCTGCAGCAGATAGCCCGGCAGCACACACAGCAGGGCGTTTGCCAAGGCTTCGGGGGCGACCTCTGTGTCGGTGCCCCAACCCACGCGGCCGACCTCAACGAGCGCGTCGGTCGCCGCTTCGAACGATTCCCGCAACCGGGTGGCCAGCGCGGGATTGCGCAGAGCTTCGGACCACACCAGCAAGGCGATCGCGCCAAACCCCTCCTCGGCGTGGCGTGCGCCGACGTACTCCAGCGCCGACGCGAGCGCCGCTCCAACAGCCGCACCCTGCCGAATCGATTCCCGCACCGTCGTGACGACCTGGTCGAGGTTCTCCTCCGCGATCGCGACGATTAGCGCGTCCTTGCTGTCGAAGTAGCGATACACCGCGCCGGACGACATGCCTGCCTCGTGCACCAGGTCCTGCATTGACGTCTGATGGAACCCGTTACGCACAAAGCATCGCCTGGCGGCGGCCAGAATGTGGGCGCGCCGCTCATCGCGGTACTGCGGTGAGACCTTCGGCATCCATCCACAGTATCAAAAAACATGAACGTTCACTCTTGACAGCGTCGCGGCCAAGCAGGACTATAAAACGCGAATGATCGTTCTCGGAAATCTTCGCGGTCGCGCTCAGCCCAACTGCCAGCTGACCCGGGCGATAGACACCGAGGGGCCCAGAGAGGACACATACCATGACCACTTCATCAGACTTCGGTACGTTCGGTCGATTCACGGAAACCCCGGTCGAGGCAATGTCCCACGACATGAGAGCTGCCTACGAGTTCACCCGGGAACTGCGCGGCCTGGTTCCCGGCCCGCACAAGATCTGGCTGGCCAACCCGAAACTGTCGAAGACGATCGTCCCCACCGGGGCGTACTACCAGCGCGAGTCGACACTGATCAAGGCCGAGATCGAGATCGTCACCAACCTCATCAACGGCAAATGGCGCGTCGCCTACGCCAACTCCGAACACGAGACCATCGGTGTCGAGAAGGGCGGCCTCGCGCCCGACACGGTTGAGGCGCTAATCGCGGGTCTCCCAACGTCCTTCGATGATCCCCGCCAGCAGGTCGCCTACGAGCTCACCTCTGCGTTGATAGCCGCGCGGGTGGTGCCGATGGGAATGTTCCGCCGCGCCAGAGAACTGCTGGGCGATGCCGGCATCGTCGACGTCACCGTCCTGATCGGGTGGTTCACCGCTGTATCCATGACACTTGCAGCGTTCGACGTCCCCGCCAACGCGGTCGGCCTTGACCAATGAGCACCAATGAAACCGTTACCAGGCAACCAAGCACGAGAAGATTCCCGCCCCTCGCCGTCGCTCACCCAACGAGTAAGGCCTGACCATGCCGCTTCCCCCATTCCCACAGTCACTTTGACTCCAGCGGCATATTTCCCCGAAGAGTATTTTTTGGAGAACCTCGCCGTACGCGCCTATGGCTCGGTCCTCGTCACCGCGGTGCTACAAAAAGAGCTCTGGTACGTTCCCCGACCTAAGCCTCGCGCCGAGGTTGACCCGGTGCTGGTACACACCTTTGAGCACATGGTCTCCGGCATCGCCGAAGTCGAGCCTGACGTATTCATCGTCAATCTCAGCGACGCCTACACCAGCCACGAATCTCACCTGGCACGCGTTGATTTCACCGGCTGGACTCCAGGCGAGCCGGTATCGCCGGAGATCGTTTACACCTTCGATGACCGTGTCCGCGGCCTCAACGGCAGCTGCCTGATCGGGCCCAAGGTGATGCTCGTCGCCGACTGCTTCGGCGGGTTCGTTTGGCGAGTTGACCTCGCAGACAATGCCCGAGGTGCCATCGCCCGTATTTGGCTGGCCCACGACACGATGGCGATGGACCCCGACAGCGGTATCCCGCCGCCGCCACAACCGGGCGTCAACGGCGTGCGCTACGGCCCCCAGAGCGGCTACGTCTGGTACACGTCGACCGCCCAGCAAGTCTTCATGCGCGTCCCTGTCGACCATGCGACTCTCGAGCCCGCCGGCACCGCCGAGTTCGTCGCCGCCATCGACAATGCCGACGACTTCTGCATCGACGAAAACGCTGGCTTCGCCTATGTCACCCGCCACCGCGCCAACACCATCGACCGCGTCCCGCTCGAGCCCCGCCACGGCAGCGAGGTCCGCCATATCGCCGGCGATCCATTCGACGAGGTCTCGTCGGGCCTTCCAGCGCTGCCTGGGGCCGCGGGCCCGGCGAGCACGGCCGGGTGGCCTACGTGACTAGCGACGGCGGAACCACGGCGCCGCCCGACGGGATTATGCGCAAAGCCGCACTGCTGCGCGTCGAAATAGATTCTCCGGCACCGTGATATGACGAGTACAAAGTAGTTTCCTTCCGGGTTCACCGAGGAACGCCGGGCCTGTCCCCGGATCGCCGGCAACCACGCTCAAATCTGAGCCATCAGCTGCGGCAGCCGTTCCAGGAGCCGGTCACTTCGATTCGATCGAGCCCTGATACAGCTACGGTGCACTACTCCTCGGGTATCTCGCGCTCGATCTCGTCGAGCCAGGTCCGCGCCGACATGTCCGACGGTGCGCGCCAGTCGCCGCGCGGAGACAATGCCCCACCATGAGATACCTTGGGGCCGTTCGGCAGGGCGGATCGCTTGAACTGGCTAAACGAGTAGAACCTCTGCACGAAAACCTTTAGCCAGTGCCGGATCTCGTGCAGCGAGTACGATGGCCGCTTGTCCTCCGGGAAGCCGGGCGGCCAGTTGCCGCGGTTCGAGTCGCTCCAGGCATGGTAGGCCAGAAACGCGATCTTGGAGGGGCGGAACCCGAAGCGCAACACCTGGAATAGCGAAAAGTCTTGCAGCACATAGGGTCCGACCTTTGCCTCGCTGCTCTGGATCTCCTCCTCTTCGCCGCTGGGCACCAGTTCAGGGGTGATCTCGGTGTCGAGCACCGACTGCAGCGTGGCACACACCTCCTGGTCGAACTGGCCGGAGGAGATCACCCAGCGGATCAGGTGCTGGACCAGGGTTTTGGGGATGCCGCCGTTGATGTTGTAGTGCGACATCTGGTCTCCGACACCGTATGTCGACCAGCCCAGCGCCAGCTCGGACAGGTCACCGGTGCCAAGCACGATGCCGCCCCGCTGGTTGGCCAGCCGGAACAGGTAATCGGTGCGCAAGCCCGCCTGAACATTCTCAAAGGTGACGTCGTAGACCTTCTCGCCGCGGGCAAACGGGTGATCGATGGTGGACAGCATCAGCTGCGCGGTGTCGCGGATGTCGATTTCTTCGAAGGTAACGCCCAGTGCCCGCGCGAGCCTGACCGCGTTGCCCTTCGTTCTCTCCCCCGTCGCGAATCCGGGCAGCGTGAACGCCAGAATGTCGTGGCGGGGCCGCTTTTCGCGATCCATCGCGCGCGCCGCGACGATCAGCGCATGCGTGGAATCCAGCCCGCCGGAAATCCCGATGACGATCTTCGGGTAGTTCAGCGCACGCAGCCGCTGCTCAAGGCCGGCGACCTGGATGTTGTAGGCCTCGTAACAGTCCTGCTCCAACCTCGAGGGGTCGGACGGCACGAACGGGAACCGCTCAAGCTCGCGCCGCAGGCCGATGTCGCCGAGCGGCGGGTCGAGCCGAAACTCGATGCGCCGGAACGACTCGGCCAACACACGGTGATGGCGCCGGTTGTCGTCGAAGGTGCCCATCCGCAGCCGTTCCGCCCGAAGCAGCTCGGTGTCCACGTCGGCGACCGAACGGCGTTCCCCTTTGGGAAAGCGCTCGGACTGGGCGAGCAGCACGCCGTTCTCCCAGATCATGGTTTGGCCGTCCCACGCAAGATCGGTCGTCGATTCGCCCTCGCCCGCGGCGGCGTAGACGTAGGCGGCCAGGCACCGGGCTGACGCCGAGCGCGCCAGCAGGCAGCGATCTTCGGCCCGGCCGATGGTGATCGGGCTGCCGGACAGGTTGGCCAACACCGTCGCCCCGCCCAGCGCCGCCTCGGCGCTGGGCGGAACCGGCACGAACATGTCCTCGCAGATTTCGACGTGCACCAGGAAGGCCGGTAGGTCCACGGCGGCGAACAGCAGATCCGGCCCGAACGCGGCCTCGGTGTCGCCGATGCGAATGGTGCCGTGTTCGTCGTCGCCGGCCGCGAGTTGGCGGCGTTCGTAGAACTCGCGGTAGGTCGGCAGGTAGGACTTGGGCGCCACCCCCAGCACGACGCCACGGTGGATGACGACCGCGGTGTTGTAGATGCGGTGCCGGTAGCGCAGCGGCGCGCCGACCACCAGCACCGGCAGCAGATCGGTGGATGCCGCGACGATGTCGAGCAGCGCATCTTCGACGGCGTCGAGCAGCGCGTCCTGCAGCAAGATGTCCTCGATCGAGTAGCCGGACAGCGTCAGCTCGGGAAACACTGCCAGCGCCACAGCGTCGTCGTGGCATTGGCGGGCCATCCGCAAAACCGACTCGGCGTTGGCCGCGGGATCGCCGATCGTGGTGTGGTGTGTGCATGCGGCGACCCGCACAAACCCGTGACTGTAGGCGGAGTAGAAGTCCATTGCCCTCACATTCTTGCCCGGCCGGTGTCAATACCGGGCAGGCGGGTATGAACAGATCATGAGCGACACCGCTGTGCTGGTGGTCGACATGCTGAATAGCTATCAGCATCCCGACGCCGACGTCTTGATACCCAATGTCGCGGAGATCATCGAGCCGCTGGCCGATGTGGTGCGCCGCGCGCGTACCCGTGATGACGTCGACCTGGTGTATGTCAACGACAACTACGGCGATTTCACCGCCGAGTTCTCCGACATCGTCCGCTCGGCGCTCGAGGGCGAACGCCCAGATCTGATAGAGCCGATCGTTCCGCCCGAGGGCTGCCGAATGGTGACCAAGGTCCGCCACAGCGTGTTCTATTCCACACCGGTGGCGTATCTGCTCAGGCGGCTCGGCACCAAACGGTTGATCTTGACCGGGCAGGTCACCGAGCAGTGCATCCTCTACAGCGCGCTCGACGCCTACGTGCGCCACATTCCGGTGGTGGTGCCGACGGACGCCGTCGCGCACATCGACCCCGAACTGGGCGCGTCGGCGCTGAAGATGATGCAACGCAATATGGATGCCGAGCTGACGAAGGCGCCGCACTGCCTGGATTGAGCTCCACGGCGGCTACGCTCGGTCAGGTGCAGATCGCCGACGTTGCCGCGCCTGAGCTGGTCAGACTGCTGAGCGGGCGCCGTGTGGTGGCGCTGACCGGCGCAGGGATCTCCACCGATTCGGGTATTCCGGACTACCGGGGGCCAGATTCTCCGCCGAGCAATCCGATGACGATCCGCCAGTTCACGTCTGATCCGGCGTTTCGGCAGCGCTGCTGGGCGCGCAACCACGTCGGGTGGCGGCACATGGACGACACGCGGCCCAACGCGGGGCATCGGGCGCTGGCCGACCTCGAGCACTCAGGCGTGATGACCGGGATCATCACCCAGAACGTCGACCTGCTGCACACCAAGGCCGGCAGCCAAACGGTGGTCAATCTGCATGGCAGCTACGCGCAGGTGGTGTGCCTGAATTGCGACTACACAATGAGCCGCGCCGCGCTGGCCGAACAGCTGGAGGCGCTGAATCCCGGCTTCATCGAGCAAGCCGAGGCCGTCGGCGGGCTCGCCGTCGCTCCCGACGCCGATGCACTCGTCACCGACACCGCCTCGTTCCGCTACGTGGACTGCCCGTCCTGCGGCGGCATGCTCAAACCCGACATTGTCTACTTCGGCGAGAATGTGCCCAAAGACCGTGTTGCCCAAGCACATTCGCTGCTTGAGGACACCGACGCATTGCTGGTCGCCGGGTCGTCGCTGACCGTGTTTTCCGGTTACCGGTTCGTGCGCCATGCCGCGGCGCTGGGCATTCCCGTCGCGATCGTCAACCGCGGCCGCACCCGCGGCGACGACCTGGCCACGGTCAAGGTCCACGGCGGCTGCTCGGAGATATTGGCGTTGCTGGCCGACGAACTAGGCTGTGCACCTCTCAGGGCAGCCTGCGCGTGGTGATCGGCCCGTTGGACAGGTCACGGCGAATGCTGTTGACAAACGAGCGGGTGCTCAGCACCGGACTCGGGGTTGCGCTGTGGTGGATGAATCCGTCGATCACCTCGGCGACGGCCTGCAGGGCGTCGTGCTGCGGCGACCAGTCGAGCAGCCTGCGGGCGCGCTCGGTGTCCAACAGCGGGACCGCATAGACCAGATCCAGCCATCCGGGGTCAATCGGCTGCAACCGCGCCATCCAACTGGCCTGCGTAACCATCCGCAGCACCGTCGACGGGACGTGGATTGGCTTGGCGCCCATAGCCCGTGCGATGTCGTCACGGCGCACCGGCGGTTCGCCGCTGAGGTTGAACGGCCCGGCGGCGCGGCGCTCGACGGCTTTGACGATGGCGTCGGCGACGTCGTCGGCGTGGATGACGGGAATCGTCAGCGAGCGGTCCATGGGCAGCACCGGCAGCAGCCGCAGCCACGCCGGGTCGACGTACGCGGGAATCGTGTAGCGGCGCAACCCTTCGGCGGCGTCGCGCTGGACGACGAATCCCGGCCGCATGCGGGTGATCACCACGTCGTCGCCGGAGCCGTGCTCGTAGTCGTCGAGCATGGCTTCCACTGCGGCTTTGGCTCGGCTGTAGGGCGAGCTGGCGATGCCGGCGGTAGACCATGATTCGTCGACGCGCTGGCCGTAGCGTCCCGCGGCATAAGTTCCCACCGAGGACATGTGCACCAGCTGGGCGACCCTGGCGGCTCGCGCCGCGGCCAGCACTGCTGAACTGCCGTGGATGCCGACCGCGTCGAGGTACCCGGTATTGCGGGTCGGCTGAAATCCCCACGCCAGATGGATCACGCATTGCGCGCCGGTGAAAACGCGCTGCAGGCGAGTGACTGCGTGCCGGTCCGCCAGGTCGAGTTGATGCCAACGCGCCGTGCGGTAGACCCCTACGGGCGGCGGCCGGCGTCGCACCACGGCGTGCAGGGCGTATTCGCCCCCGGCGGCAGCCAACCGTTTGAGTAAGGCGGTGCCGATGTTCCCGCTCGCGCCGGTTATCACGATTCGTGTCGGCATACCAGATAGCAATACCCGTTCAGCGCGGGAAAATTCGCTGAAACAACCGCGCTAAACGGCGACGAGATCGTCGGCGTGCACAGCGGGCCGCCGTAGTTCGGCGGGCAGTTCCGACGTCGACCGGCCCATCATGGTGGCCAATTCCGCCGCGTCGTAGGCGACGACACCGCGGGCCACCACAGCGGCGTCGGGCCCGCGCAGTTCGACGACATCACCTCCGTGGAACCGGCCGGACAGCGCGGTGATCCCGGCCGGCAGCAGTGACCGGCGGTGCCGCAGCACCGCGCGCACCGCCCCCTCGTCGATAGTCAACGAGCCCGCGGCTTCCGCGGCGTAACGCACCCAGAACCGGCGCGCCGACATCCGGTCGGGCCGGGCGGCGAACAC
Source organism: uncultured Mycobacterium sp. (assembly GCF_964249325.1). Taxonomy (NCBI): domain Bacteria; kingdom Bacillati; phylum Actinomycetota; class Actinomycetes; order Mycobacteriales; family Mycobacteriaceae; genus Mycobacterium; species uncultured Mycobacterium sp. The sequence goes on from NZ_CAXUCH010000133.1 coordinate 9,719, forward strand.
CGTGCCCACCGATGCATCCGTCAGGGCAGTGGCGGCCTCGGCCGCAGCGGCCAGCAGCACCGGCACCCCGGCGTCGGCAGCCGGCAGCGCCGACGACACCTTCGACGCCATCCCTCCGGTGCCCAAATGCCCACCGCGCCCGGCGACCACGCCCTCGAGATCGGCGGGGCTAGACACCTCCGGAATGAAGCGCGCCTCGGCTGCCTTGCGTGGATCGGCATCGTAGAGGCCGTCGATATCCGACAGCAGCACCAGGGCATCGGCGCCAACGAGATGCGCCACCAGCGCCGAAAGCCTGTCGTTGTCCCCGAACCGAATCTCGTTGGTGGCCACGGTGTCGTTCTCGTTGACGATCGGCACCGCGTGTAATGCGCGCAGCCGGTCCAGCGTGCGCTGGGCGTTGGTGTGTGAGACTCGCATGGAAATGTCATGTGAGGTCAGCAGCACCTGTCCCACAGTGCGGCCGTAGCGGGCGAACGCCGCGCTCCACGCGTTCACCAGCGCGACCTGGCCGACGCTGGCCGCCGCCTGTTTCGTCGCCAGATCGGCTGGCCGCCTGTTCAATCCGAGCGGCTCGATGCCGGCGGCGATGGCCCCGGACGATACGATGACGACGTCGGAGCCTGCCTTCATCCGAGCCTCGATCGCGTCGGCGAGCCCGGCCAGGCTGCCGGCGTCGAACATGCCGGACGCGGTGGTCAGCGCGGTGGTGCCGACTTTGACCACGACACGCCGCGCGACGCGGATGGCTTCCCGGTGCGGGCTGGTCATGACTCCTCACCGCGTTCCCGGCGCCGGCGGCGGGCCGCCTTACGTTCGGCGGCGCTGACGCGCTCGGTGTGCTCTAGGCGCGGGTCGGTGCCCCGGCCGGACATTGTCACGGGCACACCGGCCGGCGTTTGCGGCTCCCAGTCGAAGGTCACGTCGCCGATGGTGACCGCACAGCCCGGACGGGCTCCCAGCCGCAGTAGCTCTTCCTCGACACCAAGGCGCGCCAAGCGGTCCCCGAGGTAACCGACCGCTTCGTCGTTGTCGAAATCGGTCTGGTCGATCCAGCGTTCCGGCCGTGCCCCGTGCACCACGAATCCGCCGTGGCCGTCCGGTTCGACCGTGAAGCCGCTGTCGTCGACCGGTACCGGCCGGATCACCGGGCGGCGCAGCGCGGGCTTCGGCTGCGCAGCGTGATACGCCGCGACCATGTCCGCCAGCGCAAAGATCAACGGCTGCAAGCCTTGCCGGCTTGCAGTCGACACGGCGAACACCGGCCAGCCGCGCTCGGCGATGTCGTCGCGGACGAACTCGGCCAGCTCGCGCGCTTCGGGCACGTCGATCTTGTTGAGCACCACCGCTCGCGGCCGCTCGCCGAGGTCGCTGAGCGCCGCATCCCCGCGCAAGGTGGGCGTATACGCGGCCAGCTCGGCTTCCAGCGCGTCGATGTCGGAGACCGGGTCGCGGCCCGGCTCGATGGTGGCGCAGTCGACGACGTGTACCAGCACCGCGCACCGCTCGATGTGCCGCAGGAAGTCCAAGCCCAAGCCGCGGCCCTGTGACGCGCCGGGGATCAGGCCGGGCACGTCGGCGACGGTGAAGGTGGTATCCCCCGCCGAGACCACCCCGAGGTTGGGCACCAAGGTGGTGAACGGGTAGTCGGCGATCTTGGGTTTGGCCGCTGAAATCGCCGACACGAGTGAGGATTTGCCCGCCGAAGGGAAGCCGATCAAACCGACATCGGCGACGGTCTTCAGCTCCAGCGTCAGGTCGCGGGCTTGTCCCTTTTCGCCCAGCAGCCCAACGCCTGGCGCCTTGCGCGCCCGCGAGGCCAGCGCGGCGTTGCCGAGGCCGCCGCGACCGCCGGCCGCGGCTTCGAATCGCGTCCCAGCCCCGACCAGATCGGCCAGCAGCCGCCCGTTCTCGTCGAGGACGACGGTGCCGTCGGGAACCTTGACCTCCAGGTCGGCGCCGGCTGAGCCGTCGCGGTTGCCACCCATTCCCGGCTTGCCCGATGGGGCGACGATGTG
>NZ_CAXUCH010000134.1:0-11625 GCF_964249325.1 uncultured Mycobacterium sp.
GCTGTCCACCGACGGCGAGGGGCTGCGGCGCCTGGCCGCCGACGAGCTGGGGCTGCCCACCGCGCCGTTCTGGTTCGCCGGCTCACTCGACGAACTCAGGGCCGTAGCCGCCCACGCGGGCTACCCGCTGCTGGTTAAGCCGGTGGGGGTGGTCGCCGGTCAGGCCCGGTCGCTGGTGTCGGGGCCCGACGACGTCGAACCCGCCTGGCAGCGTGCGGTAGCGGCCGGTGGGCGGGTCACCAGCACCCGGGTGCTGGCCGAAACCGTGGTCGAGGTCGACTACCACGTCACCCTGCTCACCGTGCGCAGCGACGGGCCGAAGGGGCCGGTAACCGAGTTCTGCGTGCCGATCGGCCACGGCGAGGCGACCGGCGACGTCCGCGAATACTGGCAGCCGCAGCAGATGAGCAACGCTGCGCTGGATGCCGGCAAGTCGATCGCCGCCCGGATCGTCAAAGCGCTCGGCGGCCGCGGGCTCTTCGGTGTCGACTTGATGGTGCGCGGCGACGAGGTCTACTTCTGCGATGTCACCGCCCGCCCCTATGAGAGCGGCCTGGTGACGCTTCGCACCCAGCGGCTGTCGGTGTTCGAGCTGGCCGCCCGCGCGATCCTCGGTCTGGCGATCGACACCATCATGATCTCGCCGGGCGGTGCCCAGGTGATGTATGCCGGGCGCGAAGCCCTCGAGCCCAGGGCCGATGGCCGTGCCCTGGCCGACGCCCTGCGGGTACCGGAGAGCGACATCCGGGTTTTCGCTCACCACGAGCCGGAAGCGCCGCGCAGGCTGGGGGTGGCATTGGCCACCGCGCCTGACGTGTCGACCGCGCGTGATCGCGCTCGTCAGGTGTCGTCCGCGCTGCGCAGGTTGTGGCAGCCGGCGAGTTCGCCGGGGCCCAGTTGAGTATGCGAGACTCACGCAAGTGAGCTACGCAGGAGATATCACTTGCCAGCAGGCCTGGAAGCTGCTCAGTGATAATCCCGAGGCGGTGCTGGTCGACGTGCGCACCGACGCCGAATGGCGCTTCGTGGGAGTGCCCGACTTATCGAGCCTCGGCCGCGACGTCGTCTACGTCGAATGGAACCGCGCCGACGGAAAGCGTAACGAGAACTTCCTCGCCGAACTCCTGGAGCACGTCCCGCCGCGCCAAGACCGCCCGGTGATCTTCTTGTGTCGCTCGGGGAACCGGTCGATCGGCGCGGCTGAGGCCGCTACCGAAGTCGGCATCACCCCCGCATACAACGTGCTGGACGGTTTCGAGGGCCATCTCGACGAAGCTGGTCATCGGGGAGGGGCCGGCTGGCGGGCGATCGGGCTGCCCTGGAAGCAATCATGACGCGCGCCGGCGACGATGCAGAGCGCAGCGATGAGGAGGAGCGGCGCAGATTGACCGAGCGCTCGGCCCGGACCCCGGAACCGCTGCCCGACGGCGTGGGACCGGCCACCATCGGCGTGCGCGGCGGAATCATCCGGTCGCAGTTCGAAGAAACCGCTGAGGCGCTATATCTGACCTCGGGCTACGTCTACGAGTCCGCGGACGCCGCGGAGAAGGCGTTCGCCGGCGAGACCGACCGCTACGTGTACTCGCGCTACGGCAACCCCACCATCAGCATGTTCGAGGAGCGGCTGCGCCTGATCGAGGGCGCGCCGGCGGCATTCGCCACCGCGAGCGGCATGGCGGCGGTGTTCGTCTCGCTGGGCGCGCTGCTGGGTGCCGGCGACCGGCTGGTGGCCGCGCGAAGCCTCTTCGGGTCGTGTTTCGTGGTGTGCGACGAAATACTGCCGCGGTGGGGTATCAAGACCGTCTTCGTCGACGGCGACGACCTCGCTCAATGGGAGAGAGCCCTCTCCGAACCAACTCAGGCGGTGTTCTTCGAGACACCGTCGAACCCGATGCAGTCGTTGGTAGATATATCTGCGGTCACCGAGATGGCGCATGCGGCGGGCGCGAAAGTCGTGCTGGACAACGTCTTTGCCACACCGCTGCTGCAGCAGGGCTTCCCGCTCGGTGTCGACGTGGTGGTGTACTCGGGTACCAAGCACCTGGACGGGCAGGGCCGGGTGCTCGGCGGGGCCATCCTCGGCGACAAAGAGTACATCGACGGCCCGGTGCAAAAGCTGATGCGCCATACCGGTCCGGCGATCAGTGCCTTCAACGCATGGTTGCTGCTGAAAGGTCTTGAGACACTGTCGATTCGGGTTGAGTACGCCAACGCATCGGCGCAGCGGGTGGCGGAGTTCCTGGAGAGCCACCCGGCGGTGAGCTGGGTGCGCTACCCGTATCTGGCGTCGCATCCGCAGTACGACCTGGCCAAGCGCCAGATGTCGGGCGGTGGCACCGTCGTCACCTTCGCGCTCGACGCACCAGAGCAGGTGGCAAAACAGCGGGCATTCGAGGTGGTCGACAAGCTGCGGCTGATCAATATCTCCAACAACCTCGGTGACGCGAAATCGCTTATCACTCACCCGGCGACGACGACGCATCGCGCGATGGGACCTGAGGGGCGAGCCGCGATCGGGCTGGGCGACAACGTGGTGCGGATCTCGGTCGGGCTGGAAAGCACCGACGACCTGATCGCCGACCTCGACCAGGCCCTGCGTTGACGCGGTTCGCCGAGGTTGACGTTTAGCCGCCCGGTACTCGAACTTCCGCTGCAAACCGTCGATTTCGACACCGCGCGACGCTGCGGTGACGGCCAGATAACAATTCTCAACGCAAACTAGCCCGACTCGCTAAGCAGATACCGGGGATTCGGCCTCGGCCAAATTATGGTCACTTCGTGTACCGTCGAACGGTCCTCAAGCTACCGCTGATGCTGGCAGGAGGCGCTGCACTGGCCCGAGCACCGCGCGCCGCTGCGGAACCGCCCCGCGCAACCGGCGAGGCAACCCGGTGGTCACCGGATCGTGCCAACCGCTGGTATCAAGCGCAAGGCTGGCTCGTCGGTGCCAACTACATCACCTCGAATGCCATTAACCAGCTCGAGATGTTTCAGTCGGGCACCTACGACCCTCGGCGCATCGACACCGAGCTGGGTTGGGCGCGCTTTCACGGGCTCAACACGGTGCGGGTCTTTCTTCACGATCTGCTGTGGGCGCAGGATCACCGGAGCTTCCAAGTTCGTCTTGCGCAGTTCGTGACCATCGCGGCGCGCCACCGCATCAAGCCGCTGTTCGTCTTGTTCGACTCGTGTTGGGACCCGTTGCCGAAATTGGGCCCGCAACGCGCACCACGACCGGGGGTGCACAACTCCGGCTGGGTGCAGGGCCCGGGCGCAGAACGACTCGACGACCGCCGCTACCTCCGCACGATGTACGACTATGTCACGGGAGTGGTGAGCCAATTCCGCAATGACGACAGGGTCTTGGGTTGGGACGTGTGGAATGAACCCGACAACCCCGCGCGCGTGTACAGCTCGGTTGAAAGGAAAGACAAACAGCAGCTTGTCGCAGACCTGCTTCCGCAGGTGTTCCAATGGGCGCGTTCGGTGAACCCCAGTCAACCGTTGACCAGTGGCGTGTGGGAAGGTGCGTGGGCAGACCCCGCACAGCGCAGCACAATTGCCGGCATACAACTGGACAACGCCGACGTTGTCACCTTCCACTGTTATGGCGAGCCGGTGAACTTCGAGAGCCGGATCAATGAGCTCACCCCCTTGGGTCGGCCCATCCTCTGCACCGAGTACATGGCTCGCCCGTTGGGCAGCACTATTCAGGGCATCCTGCCAATTGCGAAGCGGTACAAAGTCGGTGCAATCAACTGGGGCCTGGTTGCCGGGAAGACCCAGACCTATTTCCCGTGGGACTCGTGGGATCACCCGTACCCGGCAATTCCCGACCCGTGGTTCCACGACCTGCTACGTCCCGACGGAAGACCCTTCCAGGACAACGAGATCCAGGCGATTCGGTCGCTGAGTCTCGGCACCGCGTCCTGAGCGCGGCTAACCGGCTGCCTCCTGCTCGGCTTCCTCGGCGCGCTCAGCGGCGGCCAGGGCGCCCTGCTCCTGCTCGCCGAGCCTGCTCATCGCCAACCTGGCGTAGATCATCTGGCTGGTAATGGCCATCTGGCTGCGGCTGCGGCCGAGGAAGGTTACCGCCCAATGGATCAGGGTGGTGAAGCGGTTCTTGAACCCAACTAGATAGACCAGGTGCAGCACCAGCCAGGCCAGCCAGGCCAGTACGCCACCAAACTCCAGCTTGCCGACCTGTGCGACCGCGCTGAACCTGGACACCGTCGCCATGCTGCCCTTGTCGAAGTACTTGAACGGCGCGCGCTGGGCGGGATCGTCATGGCCCTTCAGCGCACGCTTGATGCATTTGGTCGCATACTTCGCGCCCTGGATCGCGCCCTGCGCCATCCCCGGCACACCCGGTACGGCCATCACATCGCCGACCACGAACACATACGGGTGGCCCTTGACCGTCAGGTCTGGCTGCACCAGCACCCGGCCGGCGCGGTCGACCTCGGTCCCGTCAGATTGCTCGGCGAGGATCTTGCCCAGCGGGCTGGCCTGCACACCGGCGGCCCACACCTTGCACGCGCATTGGATGCGGTGTTCGCTGCCGTCTTTGTCCTTGACCGTAATACCTTGATAGTCAACGGCAGTCACCATTGCGTTGAGCTGTATCTCGACGCCCATCTTTTCCAGCCGGCGCTGCGCCTTGCCGCCGAGGTTTTCACCCATCGCCGGCATCACTGCCGGCGCGGCGTCCAGCAGGATCACCCGGCACTCGCTGGGATCAATGGTGCGAAACGACCCGGCCAGGGTGCGCTCGGCGAGTTCGGCGATCTGGCCGGCCAACTCGACGCCCGTGGGCCCAGCGCCCACCACCACGAACGTCAGACGGCGTTGCCGCTCAGCCGGGTCGGTGCTGACCTCGGCGGCCTCGAACGCGCCCAGAATCCGGCCGCGGAGCTCCAGCGCGTCGTCGATGGTTTTCATGCCTGGCGCGTAGGTGGCGAAGTGGTCGTTGCCGAAGTAGGACTGTTGAGCGCCGGCAGCGACGACGAGGCTGTCGAACGGTGTGACGGTGTGCATGGTCATGAGCCGCGACGTCACCGTCTGCTCAGCGAGGTCGATGCCCTCCACGTCGCCCAGCACCACCCGGATGTTCTTCTGCTTGCGCAGAATCAGCCGGGTGGTGGGGGCGATCTCACCCTCGGACAAGATCCCGGTGGCCACCTGATAGAGCAGCGGCTGAAACAAGTGGCTGGTGGTCTTGGAGATCAGGGTGACGTCGACGTCCGCCCGCTTCAACGCCTTGGCCGCGGTCAGCCCGCCGAAGCCGGAGCCGATGATCACCACACGATGCCGGCCGGCAGCCCCCGTCATTGTCCGGCTCCCCGCGGCTCTGGCGGACCGGCAGGTTCAGCTGCGGTCGGACCGGCCGTCCACGCCTGCGGCTCGGCCTGAGCCGCAGGGCTTTCCGCCTCGATACGTATTCCCGATCCGCTGGGCACCTGGCGGCCGTCACCGACTCGGCTCCACGGGCGAACGCTGGCCTCCGCCATCTCCAAGGCCTTGTCCGTGAACACCCGATAGCCCAGATGCGGCTTGTAGCCGTGGATTTCAGCGATATCGAGGCTTCGCATGAACGACAGGATCTGCCGGCTGAAGACCTGTCCGGGAACCAGGACCGGGAATCCCGGCGGATACGGGGTGACAAAGGTGGCTGAGACCACCGGTTGACCGGACTCCATCTTCTCTTCCACCTCGTCAGCACTCAGGTATTCGCACAGGCTGTCGTCGTAGCCGAGGTAGAACGCCCGGCGAAGATCACCGTCCGGAGTAGAACCCGTTCTCTCGCCGTCCTTCTCGATGAAGCAGGCGTGAAATCCACTGAAATCGGGCAGCGACGCCGACGGTGTCGTCAACCGCAGCACGGCCCGCTCGTGGTGCGCGCGATCGGTCAAGCTCATGTCGGTGATCCGATCGTCGAGTTCTTGGGCCAGCTTGACCAGGATCTCGACCAGGTAGGCCACCGAGCTTCGGGTGGTGCCGATGTTGGTCATGAACAGCACGGTGTTGCGCGATGTTTTGTTGATCTGCACCCCGTAGCGGTCCATCAGCTCCGTGCGTTTGAACGTGTCGCCGTCGATTCCGGTGAGCCCGATGTACAGGGTGATGCGACTGGGGTCGAGCACGAACTCGTCTTGGCGCCAAGCGGTGGCCATGTTCGTTAAGCCAGTGCGCAGTGGCTGGTCCAGGCCGGAGGGGCGGAACTGGTCGGGAATCATCTCCGCCGTCGACAGACAATGCATGTACTTGCTCAGCAGCGGGTGTTTGTCGATCGCATCCCGCAGTTGCATCGCGTTCTCGACCTGCTTTTGCACCAGCTCCATGCCTTCTAGGTCGGCTTGCCGCCGGCCGATGTCGAGCGATGCAAGGATCTGATAGTTCGGCGAGGTGGAGGTGTGCGCCATGTAGGCCTCGTGGAAGGTCTCCTGCACCTTCTGATCGAAATCCTGGTCGAAGACGTGGATCATGGAGCCCTGCCGCAGCGAGGTCAGCGTCTTGTGGGTGGATTGGGTGGCGTACACCCGGACCCGAGCGCGGGCGGGATCAGGCAGCAAGCGGGTATCGAGCAGCGTCTCGTCGTGCGCGCCGGCGAGCTGTTCGGCGTGGTCGAGGTAGGCCTGCCGATACTCCGGCGAGCGCAACCGCTCGCGGATCACCCGCGCCGCGTTCATCGCCGTCCGTTTGCGGTAGACGTGGTGGAACCGCGCGAAAGCGAACCATGCTTCATCCCAAAGGAATACCAGATCCGGCTTGATGGCCAGACATTCCTCCATCACCCGCTCGACGTCGTAGACGATCCCGTCGAAGGTGCAGTTGGTCAGGGCCAACAGCTTGACCCGCTCTAGTTTTCCGGCCGCACGCAGCGCCAGCAGCCGGGACTTGATCTCGCGCAGCGGCACCCCGCCGTACATCGAATACTGGTTGAGCGGATAGGCGTCCAGATAGGTGACTTGCGCGCCGGCCATCATCAGCCCGTAGTGATGGGACTGATGGCAGTTGCGGTCGATCAGCACGATGTCGCCGGGCGCCACCAACGCCTGCTCGACGATCTTGTTGGCCGTCGAGGTGCCGTTGGTGACGAAGTAGGTCTGCCGTGCGCCGAATGTCTTGGCCGCCAACTGCTGTGCCTCGCGCAGCGGCCCGGTCGGCTCCAGCAACGAGTCCAGGCCGCCACAGGTTGCCGAGGTCTCCGCCAAAAACAACTCCAGCCCGTAGAACTGGACCATGTCGGAGATCCAGTGCGAGTTGACAATCGACTTGCCCTGCGAAATCGGCAACGCGTGAAATACCCCGGTCGGCCGGTGGCTGTATTCGCGAAGAGCACTGAAAAACGGGGTCCGGTAGCGCGCTGCAACACCCTCGAGCAGCGACAGGTGCCGGTCGAGTGTGCCTTCCCCGGCGTGGAACACCCGGCGGAAGTGGTGGCCGAGCCGCGCAGCGACGTCCTCCACTTCGAGCTCGGTGATCAGGTAGAGGTCGATCTCCGGGCGGGATTCCCGCAGCGCTTCGGCCAGAATCACGGCCCGTTCCTCGGGCGTGTGATCGGCGAGGTCTTCGGCGACGTGGGCGTCGCAAAAGTGCGCCAACGCTGAAATATCTCGGCGCGAGCGATGCGAGAATCGCCGCGTTATCGCGCACGCCTGCACGTTGGCGTTCAGCCGGGCGGCGATCACTGCTTCGTCACCGCTGCCGACGACCAAAATCTAGTAGAAGAACGAGTCGTCCGTTAGGATACATCATCGAATCTCGTTGGCTAGCGCCCGTTCTTCCGCCTCGCTCATCGTCGCCACGATCAGCAGCTCGAAGTACGGCCGCGTAGGCCGGCGGTGGCCCAGCACCTCGGCGATCGCCGGACCCGCATTCAGTGCCTCGTTCTCGCCTTCCAGCGGTGATCCCAGCGCGCCGGTGCGGTAGGACTCGGTGACCAAGGCGCGGTTGATCTTGGCGACCGTCCTGCCGAATTTGTCGAATGCGCCGGTGGCGAAGAGGCGGTGCGTCTGGTTGAACACATGAATGCCGGGGAAGGCCCAGTAGCGTTCGAACGGCCGCAGCGCAGCCAGCAGCCCCTCCACGATCTCGATGCTCGGCGCGGGATCGCGTCCGCGCGCAGCGGCGGTCGACAACCGCTCGCTGGCTTCTTCCAGCCGGCACCAGGCGTCAGCGCGGAATTGCCATGCGGTGTTGTACGCGTGAGGATTTACGTCGGTCATCTCCGAACCTCCGCCCCGCTTGATCGTTATGCCACGAGGCTATGCCAGTCACCGCAGTTCAGGCGGAGTTATTCAGCGACTCGACAGCTGACGCACGCTTAGTCGTCGTGCTCGACGACTCCGATCGCGTGCTGCGCACGGTCCTCGTACGCCTGCCTGGCTTCGCTGTCGACGTGCAGGAATACCGTGTCGTTGCCCATCTTCTTGTTGAGCCAGCGCCGGCCCCGGGCCGGCAGCAGCGCGGCCAGTGTGGCGATGTAGCGGCCCGAAAACGGCACTGACACTTGGGTTTTGGGCTTATCGAGCAGTTTGACGACGGCGGCGGCGACATCCTCGGGCGCCACCGGCTTCTGCGCGGCGCTGGGATGGGTACCGGAGATCAACTCGGTATTGGTGAAGGTGGGCAGTACCGCGCTGACGGTGACGCCGTGCGGGGCGACCTCGTCGGCCAGTGCGGTAGACAGGCCCACCACCGCGAACTTGGTGCCGGCGTAGACGACCTGCCCGGGCACGGCCACCATGCCGGCCATCGACGCGATGTTGACGATGTGTCCGCTGCGGTGTTGCACCATTTCCGGCAATACCAGCTGGCAGCCGTTGAGCACGCCGTAGAAGTTGACCTCGATCGCCGATCGGATCGCCTGCTGCGACTGCTGCAGGAAGGCGCCGACCGGCATCACCCCGGCATTGTTGATCAGCACGTCGATGCGCCCGCCGCCGTCGGCGCGGGCCTTGTCGAGGAACGCCGCGAACGACTCGCGGTCGGTGACGTCGAGCGGATGACCCGACACCGAGCCCAGACCGGCGAGCCCGGCCAGGTCTTTTAGGGCCTTCTCGAGGACGTCGACGTCGCGGTCGCCGATCACCACCCGCGCACCCCGCGCCAGCAGCGCTTTGGCGGTGGCGTGGCCGATGCCGCGGGCAGCTCCCGTGATCGCGATGGTTTTGCCGCTGATGTTGTCCATGACGACGGACTTTACAGCTGTCAAGTTCCTGGCGGGACGGTTACCCGGTCGGTGACTCCTCGTCCTGCTCGGCGGCCTCATAGGCGATATCGAGCCGCTGTTCGGGACGACGCGTTTCGGTGCGAAGCGCCTGGCTGTAGTAGGCCTTGTCGGCGTCGATCAGCGGCGGCTGAACGATGCTGCGCGGCCACAATCGGTTGGTGCGAACGACGTCGAATTCGATTGCATAGACGATCACCGTTGCCTGCAGCGCCAGCCACGCCAGCAAGCCGAGCACCGCGCCGAAGAAGCCGGCGACGGCTTGGGCGTGGCGCAGCTGGTGGGTGACGATATCTCCGGCGGCCATGAGCAGCAGCTGCCAGCACACGGCGCTGATCGCGGCGCCGGGAAGCATGGCGCGGGTGACCACTTGACTGGCCGCCGAGGCACGAAAAAGCAGTAGGAAAAACCCGGTCCCAAGGGCGCTGCCCACGACGAAGCTGACCGTCCGCGCAGGCCAGCCGCCGAACCCCCACGACGCCGCTTTGACCGCCGCAGCGCTCGAGGCGCCGGTCACAACGACGATCAGCCCCAGCATCAATAGGGTCACCACGGTGCGCACATACCGGTGCGGAAAGCCGGGCCAATCCACTTTGGGAACGGCCCACAGCGTGTTGAGCGTGTTCTGCAGCGAGTAGGCGAATCCTCGCGCACCGTAAAGCGAGCCCAGGATGCCGACGGTCAGCGTGAACGTGTTCCCGAAGTGCTCCACACCCAGTTGCTGGTGGATCTGGCCGCCGACGATCGGGAACTCCGCAAACGCCGAGTTCACCAGGTGCTGTTGCAGTTTCGGGTGCGACCGCAGTACCACGCCGACGATCGCGGTCAGTGCCAGCAGCAGCGGAAACGCCGCGACGAAGCCGTAGTAGGCCAACAGCGAGACGTGATAGCCGGCCTGGTCGTCGCCGAACTTCTTGATCACCGCGATCGGGAACCCGACCACGGGATGCCGCTGCTGCCACTCGTCGAAGCCACGAGCGGCCCGCTCTATCGGGTTCATCGCCTAGCCCGCCACCTCCGCATTTGTGAACTGCGTATACCCAGAAAGAGTTTTGCTCATTGTGAACGTAAGCCATATCTGCTGGGATTTCGCTTTGGTTAGTCTTTCTTGATGCCAAATAGCCAGCCAGCGGTCCTGAACACCGCGCCGACGGACGCGCGGCGCGTCGACGAACTGCGGCTTTTGGAAGCCGAAGCGGTGCACATCATCCGCGAGGTGGTCGCCGAGCTGGAGCGGCCGGTGCTGTTGTTCTCGGCCGGCAAGGACTCGATTACTCTACTTCGGCTGGCCGAAAAGGCATTTCGGCCGCTGCCACTGCCGTTCCCGGTCATGCATGTCGACACCGGTCACAACTTTCCCGAGGTGATCGAGTTCCGGGACCGCAGGGTCACCGGCCGCGGGCACAGGCTGATCGTCGCTTCGGTGCAGGAGTCCATCGACAGCGGCCGTGTGCCGGACCCGGGTCCCGGGGCATCGCGCAACCGGGCACAGACCCGCACCCTGCTCGACGCCCTGGAAGCCGGGGGCTTCGACGCGGCCTTCGGTGGTGCCCGCCGCGACGAGGAGCGCGCTCGTGCCAAGGAGCGGATCCTCAGCTTCCGCGACGAGTTCGGCCAGTGGGATCCCCGTGCGCAGCGCCCGGAGCCGTGGTCGCTGTACAACGGCCGGATCAAGAAGGGCGAGCAGGTGCGGGTATTCCCGCTGAGCAACTGGACCGAGCTCGACGTGTGGCGCTATATCCAGCTGGAAAACCTCGAGCTGCCGTCCATCTACTACGCACACGAACGCGAGGTATTCGAACGCGACGGCATCCTGTTGGCGGTGTCGGAATACGCCGAGCCGGGACCCGCCGAAAGCTCCGCGGTGGAGTGGGTGCGCTACCGCACCGTCGGCGACCTGACCATCACCGGTGCGGTGCGCTCGCGCGCCACCGACATCAGCAGGGTCATCGCCGAGATCGCAGCGGCGACGGTGTCTGAGCGCGGCGAAACCCGCGCCGACGACCGCACCTCGGCCGCCGCGATGGAAGACCGCAAGCGCGAGGGCTACTTCTGATGGCGGGCGCGGAAAAGACCCTGCCGCCCAAGGGCATAACGCGGCAGCTGCTGCGCATCGCCACCGCCGGCTCGGTGGACGACGGCAAGAGCACCCTGATCGGGCGGCTGCTGCACGACACCGACAGCCTGCCCGTGGATCACCTGGCGGCCGTCACCGGCGACGACGGCATCGCCGACCTGGCCGCGCTGTCCGACGGCCTGCGCGCCGAACGTGAACAGGGCATCACGATCGACGTCGCCTACCGATTCTTTTCCACCGATACCCGCAGCTACATCCTGGCCGACACTCCCGGTCATGAGCGCTATACCCGCAACATGTTCACCGGGGCATCCAA
>NZ_CAXUCH010000135.1:0-2055 GCF_964249325.1 uncultured Mycobacterium sp.
CTGGCCCGGCTGCTGCGCGCCGACCGGCTCGACGTCGAGGTCGGTTATGCGCCGCGCCGCCGCACCACGGCCACCCGGGTATACCGGCTGCCAGCCGGGCGCCGGGCGGCCCGGCGGGCACGACGCGGTTCTGCGCGGCGGATGCCGCTGATCCGCGACGAGACCGGGGCGGTGATCGTCGGCAGCGCGCTGTGGCGGGGTGCCGACGGGCCGCTGCACGGTGAAGCGGTGGTCGACGACGCGACGCTGTTCGACGGCGACGTCGCCGGGGTGCGGATCCAGCCGACAGAGACGCTGCCGGGCCTGCGCGCCCGCGTGCTGCAGGGTTCGCTTCGTCGCTGGGTGCCGGGTCGAGCGGTCCAACTCGGTTGCACCGGAGTGCTGATCACCCGCGACGGCGTAGCCGCCAGTCGGCCGGCCCGGCGGTCGACGTTCTACCGGCACATCGAAGGCTGGCTGCTGGTCCGCTGGCGTGGTGTCGATGTTTTTGAGCTCATTTCACGATCTGGAGGCAGCCGTATGTCTGGTTTCCTTTTCTCTCGCGACAGACTCCATGTAATCGCCTACTGGACGACAACTGCCGTGGTGGCCACCGAATGCTTTGTCGGCGGGGTCATGGGCGCAGCGCACCTGGAGCCGTTCAAGCGCGTTGTGACGCATCTCGGCTATCCGTTGTACTTCATGACGATCCTTGGTGCCTGCTACGTGGCGGCCGGCGCAGCGCTGCTGGCGCCACGCCTACCCCGGCTCAAGGAATGGGCATATGCGGGACTGATCTCCATCTACACCGGAGCGACGGCGTCCCATATCTGGGTCGGCGACGACGTCAAAACGCTTGTGGGTCCGTTGCTATTCGCTGCGCTCGCCATGGCCTCATGGGCGCTGCGCCCGCAACCGCGACGCGACCTCACACCGCTCACGAGGGGCAGGAAACCCGACGCGATGGCGTCGCGATGATGAGTGAAATCCCGGTGGCGGCAAGCGGATCCCACCTGCCTATGTCGGCCCGGCTGCTGACTTTCGCCCAGTTGGGCTACGCGCATTGGTTATTCGGCAACATGTACGAAGCCGTCGTCAACGTCCCGGAGCGGCTGGCCAGCGAGCCCAGCCGGCCTTCCGTCCTCGGACGCGGCAGCCCGCTGCGCTATTACGCTCCCGTCGCCCCAATCACGCTTGCAGCGACGGCATCAGCTGTCGGTACCGGCTGGGAAATGGGCGGCGCGAGGCGGTGGCTGGCGATGACAGTGGGCTGCGAGATTTGGGGCTTGGCCATCACCGGCTACCTGATCCGCACCGTCAACCTTAAGGTGATCTTCGCGCGCGTGTCGCCACCACGGGCCGAAAGGGACGCATTACTTAGGAGGTGGTACCGCCTCAACCTCGTCCGGATGGCAGCCGCAGGCGGTGCCTTATTCGCCGCACACCGTGCGAATCGGGCCATTACCACGGGTATCGCACGACGGTCCGCCTGAGGCCAGGGTCGACTGGTGCTCCGGTAGTTTCGAGAGGTGAGCATCAGCCGCCTGCACGAGTCGGTGCGACCGAGCCCCATCTTTCTGGCAATGGTCGGGCTGACGGCATTCGGCGGCGTGCTGGCCTGGCTGGCCGGCGCCGACATCCAGGCAATGGCCTATGTCGGGGTGTTCATCTTCGTGATCGCCGGCTGGCTGGTGTCGCTGTGCCTGCACGAGTTCGGGCATGCCTTTACCGCGTGGCGATTCGGCGACCGGGATGTCGCGGTGCGCGGCTACCTGACCCTGGACCCCCGGCGCTACAGCAGTCCCATGCTGTCGCTGGGGCTGCCGATGCTGTTCATCGCGCTCGGCGGCATCGGCCTACCGGGTGCAGCGGTGTACTTGCGGACCTCGTTCATGACCCCGGCGCGGCGCACGATCGTCAGCCTGGCCGGGCCGTTCGCCAACCTGGTGCTGGCCGTGCTGCTGCTGGTGCTGGTCCGGTTGTGCTACCAGCCCGAACACCCGGTGCTGTGGGCCGGTGTGGCGTTTCTGGGTTTCCTCCAGCTCACCGCGGTGGTGCTGAACCTGCTGCCGATCC
>NZ_CAXUCH010000135.1:2065-11549 GCF_964249325.1 uncultured Mycobacterium sp.
CGCTGGAACCGCACCTGAGCCCTGAGACGCAGCGCGCGCTGGAGCCTGCCAAGCAGTTCGGCTTCCTGCTCATCCTCTTGCTATTCCTCGCTCCGGCGCTGAACCAGTGGTTCTTCGGCGTCGTGTACTGGCTTTTCGACCTGTCCGGGGTGCCGCACTGGCTGGCTGTCGCCGGCGGGCGGCTGACCCGGTTCTGGAGCGCCTGGATCTGAGGCAGCGCGACGCCTTATGGGCGCCGGGCACACGCACAGCGGCACCGACGCCCGCATCTCGCGGATGGTCAGCGCCGCGGTGCTGCTCGCCGGCTTCTTCGCGGTGGAACTGAGCACCGCGCTGCTGATCGGTTCGATCGCGCTGCTGGCCGACGCCGGACATCTGCTGACCGACCTGACCGCCGCGGTCATGGGTCTGGCCGCGCTGATGCTGGCCCGCCGCGGCAGCTCCTCGCCGCGGCGCACCTATGGCTGGCACCGCGCCGAGGTGTTCACCGCGGTGGCGAACGCGGTGCTGCTGATCGGGATAGCGGCGTTCAACCTCGACGAAGCGGTACGGCGGCTCGACAACGCCCCGGCGATCCCGGGCGTCCCGATGATCGCGGTCGCGCTCGGCGACCTGGCCACCAACACCGTGGCGGCACTGCTGCTACGGGTCCATTCCACGAGCAGTCTGGCCGTCAAGGGCGCCTACATGGAAGTCGTCGCCGAGCCACATCGCCGTCGACGAGCTGCGCGCGGCGCTGCGAGCCGTCGACGGCGTGACCGATGTGCACGACCTGCACGTGTGGACACTGGTGCCCGGCAAAGACGTGGCGACTGCCCACCTGACCAGCCCCGCCGACGCAGCGCGGGTACTCGACGACGCGCGTGCGGTGCTGGCGGCGCGTGGGTTGCAGCACGCCACGGTTCAGGTCGAGCCGCCGGGTGGCGTCGGCGATTGCTCGGCCAGCTGGTAGTTAGCTAAGGCCGAGTTCCGAGCGGGCATCGGGGTCACAGTCGTCGAGCAAGTCCAGGCAGCGTTGGTGTTCGTCGGTTTCGCCGATGGCGTCGGCGGCGCGCGCCAGCGCGGCCACACACCGCAAGAACCCGCGGTTGGGTTCGTGCGAATAGGGCACCGGGCCGAAGCCCTTCCACCCGTTGCGTCGCAGTTGATCCAGCCCGCGGTGGTAGCCGGTGCTGGCGTAGGCGTACGCGGTGATGGCCTTGTCCTCGGCCAGCGCTTCTTCGGCCAGCGCCGCCCACGCGACCGATGCCGACGGGTGCGCGGCGGCGACGATGGCCGGGTTCTCGTTCGCCCGCAGCTCGGCTTCGGCATCGCTGTCGCCGGGCAGCAGGATCGGATCGGGCCCCAGAAGGTCACGCGTCGGTGTCATGGGTTTCATTGTGCGGTTGTGCCGCGCCGCATTATCGCCAGGCGCGCAATTGCATTCTGTTCTCGCTAAGCTCCCTACTGACTCGATAGCCGGAGGACAGCAACGCCCATGCCCACCCCACCAGGGCCCGACCACAACGAGGCCGGGCTCGAGCCAGATGCCGTCAACGACGGCGGTACCGACCGGGTCGCATCCGAGACCGACCCCGTCGGGGAGCAGACGGCCGCACCGGAAGCCGACGAGGACGTCACCGAGACCTATCCGCGGGCCGGAAACGATGCCGAGCCCGCTACCGAGGTGATGACCCAGCCCGGTCAGGAGAGCCCGGGTCAAGCCGTCCAACCGCAACGGCAGCGCGGTGAACGTCGTTTCACCGCACCGGGTTTCGATGCGAAGGAGACGGTGGTCATGGAAACCGCCGCCGAGCCCGCCACCGAGGTGTTCCGCGCCCGCCAGCAACAGCCCACAGCGGCAGCGCCGATGAACATGCCGCCGAAAACGGCCACACCGCAGCTGATTCCACCGCGCCTCGGCGCGAAGTTGCGGCCGTCGACCCAACGCAGCTGGGGCTGGGTGCTGGCGCTGATCCTGATCATCTTGGCGCTGTCCGCGATCGCCGTTCTCGGCACCGTGCTGTTGACCCGCGGCAAACACCACCAAGCCTCACAAGAGGAGCAGGTCCGCACCACAATCCAGAACTTCGACGTCGCGGTGCAAAACGGCGATCTGGCCGTACTGCGCAGCATCACCTGCGGCAGCGCGCGCGACGGGTACGTCAGCTATGACGAGCAAGCGTGGCAGGACACGTACCGGAAAGTGTCGGCGGCCAAGCAGTTTCCGGTGGTGGCCAGCATCGACCAGGTCGTGGTCAACGGGGAATCCGCCGAAGCCAACGTCACCGCGTTCATGGCCAACGCTCCGCAGGTCCGCTCCACTCGCAGTTTCGACCTGCAGTTCCGCGACGACCAGTGGAAGATCTGCGAGTCGTCGAGCAGCTAAGCGCTTAGCGACTTTCCGGCGCAGTGCAGGTCGTTGCAGGCCTCGATGACCCGCTCGGTCATCGAGGCTTCGGCTTTCTTCAGGTAGCTGCGCGGGTCGTAGTCCTTCTTGCGGCCCACTTCGCCGTCGATCTTCAGCACACCGTCGTAGTTGGTGAACATGTGGTCGGCGATCGGCCGGGTGAACGCGTACTGGGTGTCGGTGTCGACGTTCATCTTCACCACGCCGTAGCGCAGCGCTTCCTCGATCTCCGACTTCTCCGAGCCGGAACCGCCGTGGAAAACGAAGTCAAACGGCTTGGCGTCGCCCTTTAGGCCGAGCTTCGCCGCGGCCACTTTTTGGCCCTGGGCGAGGATGTCGGGACGTAGCTTGACGTTGCCGGGCTTGTAGACGCCGTGCACGTTGCCGAAAGTCGCGGCCAGCAGGTATTTGCCGTGCTCACCGTGACCCAGCGCGTCGATGGTTTTCTCAAAGTCGTCCGGCGTGGTGTACAGCTTCTCGTTGATCTCGTTGGCGACGCCGTCCTCTTCGCCGCCCACCACGCCGATCTCGATCTCCAGGACGATCTTGGCGGAGGCCGCCTCCTTGAGCAGCTCCTGGGCGATCGCGAGGTTCTCGTCGATCGGCACCGCCGAGCCGTCCCACATGTGGGACTGAAACAGCGGGTTCTTACCTTGGACCACCCGCTCCTGCGAGATGGCCAGCAGCGGACGGACATAGCCGTCGAGCTTGTCCTTCGGACAGTGGTCGGTGTGCAGCGCGACGTTGATCGGGTACTTGGCCGCGACGATGTGGGCGAACTCGGCCAGCGCCACCGCGCCGGTCACCATGTTCTTCACCCCGAGCCCGGAGCCGAACTCCGCGCCCCCGGTGGAGAACTGGATGATGCCGTCGCTGCCGGCGTCGGCGAAACCCTTCAATGCGGCGTTGATGGTCTCCGACGAGGTGCAGTTGATGGCCGGAAACGCGTACGAGTTCTGCTTGGCGCGCTCCAGCATCTCGGCGTAGACCTCGGGCGTTGCGATGGGCATGGAACTTCCTTCCTGGCTGTGCCGCAGGCGGTGCAACACGACGACTGTTGCCGTCAGTATCCCAACAGCGCCTTCTCGACGGGGCTCGCCTGGGCTGCGCCTCGCCGGAGCGGGCCGCGCCCACCGGTATGTTGGGTGCTCATGATGACGATTGCGGCCGCGGGACAGGGGACGGTGCTGGCCCTACCGGGCCTGCTGGACCCCATGTACTGGCTGGGCGCCCACGGCGTCTTCGGCCACGCGGTGCTACCCGGCATCCTGCTGATCGTCTTCATCGAGACCGGGCTGCTGTTTCCGCTGCTGCCGGGTGAGTCGCTGCTGTTCACCGGTGGCCTGCTGGCAGCCAGCGCGCACCCGCCGGTCAGCATCCAGGTGTTGGCCACCTGTGTGGCAATCGTGGCGGTGCTCGGCGACCAGACCGGATATTTCATCGGGCGGCGGATCGGCCCGGCGCTGTTCAAGAAGGAAGATTCCCGCTTCTTCAAGCAGCACTACGTGACCGAGTCGCACGCCTTCTTCGAGAAGTACGGACCCGTGACGGTCATCCTGGCTCGCTTCGCACCGTTCGTGCGGACGTTCGTCCCGGTGGTGGCCGGCGTGTCGTATATGCGGTACCCGCTGTTCTTGGGCTTCGACATCGTCGGCGGTGTTGCCTGGGGTGCCGGTGCGACGCTGGCGGGCTACTTCCTGGGCAACGTGCCGTTCGTCAACAAGAACCTGGAAACCATCATCCTGGGCATCTTGTTCGTGTCGCTGGTGCCGGCCTTCATCTCGGCGGGCCGGGCATACTTGAACCGCCGTCGGGCGCCGAAGCGCGACCGGCTGCCATTGGCGGACTAGGTCAGACAGCGACCCCGAAATCGCAGCCGGTCTTGGCGCGCAGGTCGGCGAGGCTGACCCCGGGATGCAGCTCGGTCAGGGTGAGTCCCCGCCCCGGTTCGACGTCGAAGACGCACAGGTCGGTGATGATCATGTCCACCACACCCTTGCCGGTGATGGGCAGTGTGCACTGTTTGAGGATCTTCGGGCTGCCGTCTTTGGCGGTGTGATCCATCACCACGATCACTCGTTTCACTCCCGACACCAGATCCATCGCGCCCCCTGGGCCCTTGACCATTTTTCCCGGCACCATCCAGTTGGCCAGGTCGCCGTTCTCGGCCACTTCGAGTCCGCCCAGGATGGACAGGTCGATGTGGCCGCCGCGGATCATCGCGAAGGAATCGGCGCTGGAAAAAAAGCTCGACCCGGGAATGGCGGTGATGGTCTGCTTGCCGGCGTTGATCAGGTCGGGGTCGACGGCGTCGTCGCTCGGGTAGGAACCGATGCCGAGCAAGCCGTTCTCGGACTGCAGGGTCACGTCGATGTCGTCGAGAATGAAGTTGGCCACCAGGGTCGGAATCCCGATGCCCAGGTTCACGTAGTAGCCGTCGCGCAATTCCTGGGCGGCACGCTTGGCCATCAGTTCGCGAATGGGGCTGTAGTTCTTCAGCGCGGCGCCGCCGCTGGTGGTGCGGAACTCGATGCGCTTCTCGTAGTCGCGCCCTTCGATGATGCGGTCCACATAGATGCCCGGGGTGTGCACCAGGTCGGGATCCAGGTCGCCGACCTCGACCAGCTCTTCCACCTCGGCAACCGTCACCGCGGCGCAGGTGGCGATCATCGGGTTGAAGTTGCGCGCGGTCTTGCGGTAGACGAGGTTGCCTGCCTGATCGCCCCTCCACGCCTTGACGATGGCCAAATCGGCGCGGATGCCTTCTTCCAGGACGTATTCGACGCCGTTG
Source organism: uncultured Mycobacterium sp. (assembly GCF_964249325.1). Lineage (NCBI taxonomy): Bacteria > Bacillati > Actinomycetota > Actinomycetes > Mycobacteriales > Mycobacteriaceae > Mycobacterium > uncultured Mycobacterium sp. Next base: position 7,246 of record NZ_CAXUCH010000135.1, read on the forward strand.
AAGACGCGGGTGTCCTTGCCTTCGGCGAGCGGGGTGCCGTAGGCCGTGCGGGTGTAGAAGCCGGGAATGCCTGCACCGCCGGCGCGTAACTTCTCCGCCAGCGTCCCCTGCGGGGTGAGCGTGAGGTCCAGCTCACCGGCCAGCACCTGGCGCTCGAACTCCTTGTTTTCGCCCACATAGGAGGCGATCACCTTCTTCACCTGCCGGCCCTTGAGCAGCAGGCCCATCCCGAAATCGTCGACGCCGGCGTTGTTTCCGACGATGGTGAGGTCCTGGACGCCGCTGTCCACCAGCGCGCGGATGAGGTTTTCCGGGATACCGCACAGGCCGAAGCCGCCGGCTGCGATCGTGATGCCGTCTTTGAGCAGGCCGTGCAGCGCGGACGCAGCGTCGGGGTGGACCTTTTTCACGTAGTTGCTCCTCTACTTATCCGACGATTCGGCAGCTGCCCGATTGCCCGGCTCCTCCTCATCGCGCTTCGCGCTCTGCATCGTCGCCGGGAGTCACGTTATAGGCGGCCTCCATCAGCATCCACCCGGACAGCTGCACCGACAGGTCACGTTCGGCCACCTCCGAGCCGGTGACCGCGCCTTCCACGAACTCCTCCTGCGCGCCGCCCGTGGTGGGCAGTTCGGCGGTGCGATCCCAGAACGGCCCGAACACGGGCAGCCCGTCGACGGTCTGACGGTAGTCCCACGCCGACCGCGCCGAGGACAGCACCAGGTTTCGGGCAGTCTCACGCGCGGCGACGTCCGCGGCGGAATCACCGGGCAGCATCGTGGCCACCAGCGCCAGGTAGCGGGCGGTGACCCCGGCGAACAGCCCGCCGTCGCCGCCGCCGGCGCCCTTGATCACCCCGGATGGCGCCATCTCTTTTTCGACCGCGGCGACCAGCCGGTGCACTCGGGGGGCGTGCCGGGGATCGCCGGTGAGCGCAGCTAATTCGGTTTCCAGGCCGAGCACCACGCCCTGGCAGTAGGTGTACTGGGCGCGCGCCAGCGAACCGGCCTTGATGCCGTCGAACACCAGATGCGTGTCCGGGTCGACCAGCGTGGCGTCGATCCAGTCGGCCATCTGCTCGGCCCGTTTGAGCCGATCGCCGTAGCGGGCCAAAAAGATTCCAGCCGGGCCGTTGGCCGCGGCGTTGAAGAACTGGTCCTGTTTGCGCCAGGGAATACCGCCGCCGTCCTCGGGAACCCAGGCTTTGACGAACTGGTCGGTCAGCTTGTCCAGCGCGCGGTGGCAGTCGATGCCGGCCACCCGGGCGGCGCGCTCCATCGCCAGGGCCAGCCACGCCATGTCGTCGTAGTAGTCGTTGGTCCACCTGCCCGCATTGCGCAGCCGATGCGCGCGGATCTGGCGACGAATCCTCTTGCGGCGCTCGGGTTTTGGATCACGCAGCTGCGCGTCGACCAGGCAGTCCAGCAGGTGGGCCTGCCACCAGTAGTGCCAGTGGCCGAACAAGCGGTCGCGCCGGGCCGGCGGCCAGGCCACCACGCCGAGCTGGGTGCCCGGCAATGCCCACAGCCGCTTGAGATGTCGACCCGTGACGGCGGCTTCGGCGCTGGCTGCCCGGTTGGCCCACACCTGTTCCATGTCTGCAGATACTGCCTTACCAGGCGTGGGTCAGGTCCCCGTGCTGGACGATCCAGGCATGCATCGCGATTCCCGCCGCGACGGCCACGTTGATGCTGCGGGTCGAACCGAATTGGGCGATCGACACGGTCAGCGCCGCAGCCGCTTTGGCTTCGTCGGTGATGCCGGGGCCTTCCTGGCCGAACACCAGCAGGCACTGCCGTGGCAGCGCGGTCTGCTCCAGGCGGGCAGCGCCGGGAACGTTGTCGACGGCGACGACGGTCAGCCCGGCGCGCGCTGCACAGTCCATCAACTCGGCGGTGGTGTCGTGGTGGCGCAGCCGTTGGTAGCGGTCGGTGACCATGGCGCCGCGGCGATTCCACCGCCGCCGGCCGACGATGTGCACGGTGTCGACCGCGAACGCGTTCGCGGTGCGCACCACCGCACCGATGTTGGCGTCGTGCCCGAAGTTCTCGATGGCGATGTGCAGCGGGTGTCGCCGCTTGTCGATGTCGGCGATGATCGCCTCGCGCGTCCAGTAGCGGTAGGCGTCGACGACGTTGCGGGTGTCGCCGTCGCGCAACAGCCTCGGGTCGTAGCGCGGGTCGCTCGGCAGCGGGCCTTCCCACGGGCCGACGCCGCTGGCCGGGACGCCCCACTCGGTGGGGCCGGGTTCAGTCATTTGACGGTCCAGACTGCGGGATGGGTGCCTACCACCGAGACTGTCGCATACAGCACGGCCTGGTTGATTTCGCCCTGGGTGCACAGCGACGGGCTGACGTGACGGCGTTCAGCGATGCCTCAGGCAGGATCAGCACCGAGGACCCCATAAGCGGCGCAGGCCGCGCTCAGCCCCGGGCTGGGCAGTGTCGGGGCGGCGAGCAGCATCATCGGGCCGCCGCGGGCCGCGGAGTCGTCGCGGTAGCGGGCGGCGACGGCGTCGACCACCAATCCCAGCAGCATGTAGCCGCTGCCCGTGAATACCCCGGGATCACCGAGCGAGACTTGGCTGAGCTGTGTGCCGTCGGCGCGCCAGGCTGACACGCTGGTGGTCTTGACCACCAGGCCGGTGTCGTTGACAACGACTGCACAACAACGTTTTTCACGTGCTCGCAGCTGCCGATGCCGGTGGCCTCCATCGGGTGCGCCAGCGCGCCATAGAGCCCGAACCGGACGTCGTCGGGTTTGGTGTGCGGTGCCGACGAATCGGTCGGGGCGGCGTCGACGTCGACGAGCACGTAGTCGGCGTTCCAGCGCAGATTCGACACCGACATGTTCCAGCCCAGCACCGCCAACATCGCAATGACGGCCTGCACGGCGTCTCGCGGCGATCGCAAGCGCGGCGTGTGCAGCGGGTCGTCGCGCAACAATCTAGTGCAATCCCAGATCCGCCAGACCCAGCAGGCTGCGGTAGGGCAAGCCCTCGGCTTGGATGGCTTCGGCGGCACCGGTGGCGCGATCGACCACGGTGGCCACCCCGACCACGTCGCCGCCGGCGTCGCGGACCGCGCGCACCGCGGTCAGCGCCGACGCGCCAGTGGTGCTGGTGTCCTCAACGACCAGCACCCGCAGTCCGGAAACCTCGGCGCCCTCGATAAGTCGTTGCATGCCATGGGATTTCACCGACTTGCGCACCACGAACGCGTCGATCGGCCGGCCGGGCGCGTGCATGACGGCGGTGGCGACCGGATCGGCGCCCAACGTCAACCCGCCGACCGCGGCATAGTCCCAGTCGGCGGTGAGCTGGCGCATCAGGCGACCGATCAGCGGGGCGGCGCGGTGGTGCAAGGTGACGCGGCGCAGGTCGACGTAGTAGTCGGCTTGCTTACCCGAGGACAGTGTGAAGTTGCCGCGCCGCACCGAAAGCCGGCGCACCAGCTCGGCCAACTCCTCACGGTCGGTGACGGTCAGCTCAGGTGCGGCCACGGCCCCGGCCCATCGCGCTCACAGCGGCCCGCGCCAGGGTTCGCGGCATGATCCGTACGGCAGCCACCAGCGCCTTGTACTGCACGCCGGGGATGCTGAGCACCTTTCCGCGGGCAATGTCGGCCATGCTTTCGCGGATCACGTCGTCGACCGAAAGCCACATGAACGACGGCAGCGACGCCATGTCGATGCCGGCCCGCTGATGAAATTCGGTGCGCACGTATCCGGGGCAGACAGCGTGCACGCCGACGCCGGTGCCTTTCAGCCCGCCGGCCAGGCCCTCGGTGAACGACACCACCCACGCCTTCGACGCCGAGTACGTCGATCCGCGGCCCGAGAGCAGCCCGGCGACGCTGGCCACGTTGATCACGGTGCCCACCCCGGCGTCAAGCATCGGCGGCAGCGCGGCCCGGGTCAGCTGCATCACCGCGGTCACGTTGACGTCCAGCTGCGCTTGCAGCAGGACGGGGTCGGCGGTCCAGAACTCGCCGGACGTGCCGAAGCCGGCGTTGTTCACCAGCACCCGCACCCCGGCGGCCAGCCGGTCGGCGACCTTGCCGCGATCGGCGGCATCGGCTAGGTCGGCGGGCAAAACCTCGACACCGCAACGGGCTTCGTCGCGCAATTCGGCCGCCAGCTGCGCCAGCCGGTCGGTGCCGCGGGCGACCAGCACCAGGTCAAAACCGTCGGCGGCATAACGGCGCGCATACCCGGCGCCGATTCCGGACGTCGGCCCGGTGATCAGGGCGACAGGGCGGGGCATGACCGACAGCGTAGCGAAGGCGACGACGCACGCCCGGAGC
>NZ_CAXUCH010000136.1:0-1009 GCF_964249325.1 uncultured Mycobacterium sp.
GCCTGGTACGGGGTGGCGGGGTCGTGGGTGGTGGAGACGACGACGACCTTGCCCGGCACAGCTGGTGCGGCCCGGTGCGGTGCCGAGGTCGCCGGCACCGGCCACAACGCGCACAAATCGCGGGGCGCAAAACCGGTGAACTGCCCGTAGCTCAAAAACGGCGCGGCTTGGCGGATCTGCCGGTCCGCGGCCACCCAGGAGGCCGAGTCGGTGGGCGTCGGCGCGTCCACGCAACGGACCGCGTTGAACGCGTCCTGGCCGTTGTCGTAATGGCCCTGGGCGTCGCGGCCGTCGTAGTCGTCGGCAAGACGCAACAGGTCCGCGGGATCGGTTCCCCGTTGCAGGCCTAACAGCCCGCTGGTCAGGTACTTCCAGTACTGGGGGGTGTAGAGCGCATTGATGGTGCCGATGGTCGCGTCGGCGTAACCGAGTCCTCGGGGGTCGGACGTCGTGGCGGGCTTGTCGGCCAGCGGGTCGACCAGCGCGTGATAGCGGTTGACCCACTGAGCGGGGTTGGTGCCCAGCGGGCAGTCGGTCGAGCGGGCACAGTCGGCGGCGTAGTCGTTGAACGCGACCTGGAAGCCGGCCATCTGGTCGATGTTCTGCTGGACGGGGCCGACGCTGGGATCGATGGCGCCGTCGAGGACCATTGAGCGCACGTGGTCGCCGAACCGCTCGAGGTAGGCGGTGCCCAACTGGGTGCCGTAGCTGAAGCCGAGGTAGTTGATTTGCTGGTCGCCGAGCGCCTGGCGAACCGCATCCATATCCCGCGCAACGGAGGCGGTGCCGATGTTTTTCAGGAACGTCGGGCCCATCCGGTCGACGCAACGCTGGGCCAGCTGCTGATAGACCTTCTCGATGTGCGTCACTCCGGTCGGGCTGTAGTCGACCATCGGCTCGCGCCGGTAGTCGTCGAACTCGGCGTCGCTGCGGCAGCGCACCTCCGGGGTCGAATGGCCAACACCCCGTGGGTCGAAACCGACAAGGTCGAAATGCTCGTTGATTGGAC
>NZ_CAXUCH010000136.1:1019-11477 GCF_964249325.1 uncultured Mycobacterium sp.
CTGCCAACGCCGCGCCCATGCTGGCGACGCTGTCGGCCGCCGACGCCCCGGGCCCTCCCGGGTTGACCAGCAGCGAGCCGAGCCGCTGACCGGTCGCCGGAATCCGGATCACCGCGAGCTGGGCGTGGGCGGCGCCGGGATTGTCGTAGTCGACGGGCACCGCCACCGTGGTGCAGCGAGCGCTGGGGATCTCACTGGTGTCGTCGACTAACGCCGCACAGCTGCCCCACTGCAAAGCCGGCGGCTGTGGGACCGCCGAACCGGGAGTCGGGCCGGCGCCGGATTCCGGGGTGGCGCCGGCCGGCGATCCGGCGCCGACGGCCGCAACCAGCGCGAATGGAAGCAGCGCTGAGCCAAGATGTCTCATGCGCCCCATGGCTGTCATCGTCGCATGGTGCGCCGGTCACCGTGGCGGCCAAACGATCACACGTTGATCACGTATCGGCAGCAGGGTCAGCACTTCGCGCCCGGCGGTGGCACAGTGCCACCGACCAGGTACGCCGTCGCGTAGTCGTCGACGCAGCGGTTGCCTTGAAAGACGACCGTGTGCTGGGTTCCGTCGAAGGTGAGCAGCGCGCCGCCGAGCTGTTTGGCGAGGTCCACTCCCGCCTTGTACGGAGTGGCCGGATCATGGGTCGTCGACACCACCATCGTCGGCGCCAGCCCCGGCGCGGAGATGACGTGCGGCTTGGTGGTGGGCGGCACGGGCCAGAACGCACAGGCGCTCAACGGCGCGTCGCCGGTGAACTTGCCGTAGCTCATAAACGGTGCGATTTCGCGGGATCGGCGGTCCTCGTCGATGACCTTGGCCCGGTCTTTGACCGGAGGCTGATCGACGCAGTTGATCGCGACGCGGGCATCGTTGGCGTTGGTGTAGTGACCGTGCGGGTCGCGGCGCATGTACATGTCGGCCAGGGCAAGCAGGGTGTCGCCGCGATGGTCGGCCAGCTCGGTTAAGCCGTCGGTCAAATGACGCCACAGGGTCGGCGTGTACAGCGCCATGATCGTGCCGACGATCGCGTCGCTGTAGCTCAGCCCGCGCGGATCGCTAGTGCGCGCCGGCCTGCTGACCATCGGGTTGGCCGGGTCGACCAGTGGGTCCACCAAGCTGTGGTAGACGTCAACCGATTTGGCGGGATCGGTGCCCAGCGGACAGGTTGGCGTCTTCGCGCAGTCGGCGGCGAAGTCGTTGAACGCATCCTGAAAACCCTTGGCCTGGCGCAGGTCTTGCTCGATGGGATCGGCATTCGGGTCGACGGCACCGTCGAGGATCATTGCCCGGACGTTCTTGGGGTAGGCCTCCGCGTAGGCCGACCCGATCCTGGTTCCATACGAGTAACCCAGGTAGCTAAGTTTGTCGTCGCCGACGGCCTTGCGGACAGCGTCCAAATCGCGTGCGACGTTGACGGTTCCGGCGTTCGCCAGGAACTCCTTGCCCATCTTGTCCACACAGCGCTGGACGAAGTCCTTGGTCTCGCCCTCAGTGTGCGCCACACCCGCGGGGCTGTAGTCGACTTGCGGCTCGGCGCGCAGCCTGTCGTTGTCGGCGTCCGAGTTACACCAGATCGCGGGCCGCGACGACGCCACCCCGCGGGGATCGAAACCGATCAGGTCGAACCGCTCGCGGACCCGCGGCGGCAGTGCCTGCACCACGCCGACCGCGGCCTCGATGCCCGACTCCCCGGGACCGCCGGGGTTGATGATCAGCGAGCCGATCTTGTCACCGGTGGCCGGGAATCGCATCATTGCCAGGGTCGCGGACGCGCCGTCGAGGTGGCGGTAGTCCACCGGTACGGCGATCTTGCCGCACTGGGCGCCGGGCGGAACCTTCACCGAGCTGCCACCGCGAAAATGGCACGCTCCCCACTGCAGCGGCTGCCCGATCTTCGGCCCGGCCTGCACCGCCCGCCCGGGAACCATCCGCGTGCAGCCGGCGACCAGCACCATCGCGGTGATCACGATCAGCGTGGTGCGCGCGATCTTCTCGCAACGAGGCAGGTCCATGACAAACCATGCTGCCATGCGACGTCCGCACGCTCGGGCTAGCCTGCGCGCCGTGGCGGCTAACGGGCCGCCAGTAGCAGCTCTTCCATGCCGACCGCGAAGTCGTCGGCCAACTTCCACAAGTCCGGCAGTAGATCCGGGCACGAAATGATTCCGACGTCGAGCTTGCCGTTCAGCGACATCACCGTGATGTTGAGGCCCGAGCCGTGGAACACCGGTCCGAGCGGGTACATCGCCTTGACTTCACAACCCATGAAGTACAGCGGAGTCTGCGGTCCCGGCACATTGGAGATCACCAGGTTGTGCACCGGCCGATTCCTGGTCAGACTGGTTCTGGCATAGGCCCGCATCGCCAGGCCGAACACCGCCGGCGCCGCGAATTGCGACCAATCCTGCAGCAACGAGGCACTGATCGCCGAACTATGTTGTTTTGCAACGGAATTCGCCTCGGCAATGGACTTCAGACGTTCTGCGGGGTCCGCGATATGGGTTTCCAGATGGGAAAACATGCCCGAAACCTGATTGCGCCCGGGCCGATCCGACTTGCCGTGCACCGAAACCGGCACCATCGCGACCAACGACGAGTCGGGCAGTTCGCCGCGGTCGAGCAAAAATTGGCGCAGCACCCCGGAAACCAGCGCCATCACCACGTCGTTGACCTTGACGTTGAAGTGGTTCTTGACGGTCTTGATATCGTCGAGATCCAGCTGCGCATAGGCGATATTGCGCCTGCCGGTGACGGTAGCGTTGAATGCCGTTCGCGGCGCCGCGAACGGACGCGCCATGGCCAATCCGATGCGTGCCCGAGCCAACGTTTCCACCACCGAAGACAGGGTTTTCGGCAAGACATTCACCAACTGCACTGGGCGCCTGGCGAACCTGGCCAGCCCACTCAGTGCAATTTCGAGCTGGTTGGCGTCGCCGACACCGTCCACAGCCTCCGGTGGCGGCGCGTCTGCTTCGGTGCTGGACAGCTGCGACATCAGTTCGGCGCCGGTGACACCGTCCACGCTGGCGTGGTGAACCTTGGTCATCACCGCTAAGCGGCCGTCTTGTCGCGGATTGGTGCCGGCGACACCCTCGATGACCCATGTCTCCCACAGCGGCCGGCTGCGGTCCAGCGGCAATGACGCGATATGGCCGCAGATTTCGGCCAATTCTGCCCGCCCACCCGGCGGCGGCACCCCGATGCGGTGCAGGTGCCGATTGATGTCGAAGTGCTTGTCGTCCACCCAGACCGGATGGTCGAGATTCAGCAGGCTGTTGGCCAGCTTTTCGCGAAACTGTGGCATCGCCTTCATCCGTAGCGACAAGTTGTCGCGGAACCGGTCGAAGGTGTAGCCGCCCGGCATCGTGGACGTGTCGAGGTCCAGGATCGAGCAGACATGCAGCGGCTGTGAGGGGGTTTCGAGATAGAGGAAGCTGGCGTCGAGTCCGCTGAGCCGTTGCATGGGGCGATGGTATGTCCGGGGTAACGCTGCGGCACCCGGATCGATCAATGACCGGCGGTGTGACAAAGTCCACACTAGACCGGCTCTGGGTAGCTGTTGTCGCAAATGGCACACTGGGACTGTCCAACGAACCCGGGGACCCGACCAGGCCACGAGGATCGAACCGACGACCACTCAAGGACAATGATGTCTGAGCACACTGTTTACGGGGGGACCTCGCCCGCCACGGGAGCACCGCGAGCCAAGACGCGCGTCCACCATCTGCAGAAGATGAAGGCCGATGGCCACAAGTGGGCCATGCTGACCGCCTACGACTACTCCACCGCGCGCATCTTCGACGACGCCGGTATTCCGGTGCTGCTGGTCGGTGATTCGGCAGCCAACGTCGTCTACGGCTACGACACCACCGTGCCGATCTCGATCGACGAGCTGATCCCGCTGGTTCGCGGTGTGGTGCGGGGCGCACCGCACGCGCTCGTCGTCGCCGACCTGCCGTTTGGAAGCTACGAGGCCGGACCCGCCGCAGCGCTGGCGACGGCGACCCGGTTCATGAAGGAGGGCGGCGCGCACGCGGTCAAGCTGGAAGGCGGCGAGCGGGTCCGCGACCAGATCGCCGCGCTGACTGCAGCGGGGATCCCGGTGATGGCGCACATCGGATTCACCCCGCAAAGCGTCAACAGCCTGGGCGGATTTCGGGTGCAGGGTCGCGGTGACGCCGCCGAGCAGACGGTCGCCGACGCCATCGCGGTCGCGGAAGCCGGCGCCTTTTCCGTCGTGATGGAGATGGTTCCGGCGGAACTGGCGACCCAAATCACGGGCAAGCTGACCATCCCGACCATCGGGATCGGGGCCGGCCCCAACTGTGATGCCCAAGTGCTGGTCTGGCAGGACATGGCCGGGCTCACCAACGGCAAGACCGCGCGCTTCGTCAAGCGCTTCGGCGATATCGCGAGCGAATTACGCAGGGCAGCAATGCAATACGCCCAAGAGGTGGCCAGCGGAGCCTTTCCAGCCGACGAGCACAGTTTCTGACGTCAGGTGCTGGGGGCTCCTGAAGGCTGCCATTCGCACCTGTTCTGCAGATCGGTCAACGGCTGGCGAATGCTCTGCAGGTCGGCGTGGACCTGCGGGTTGGCATTCATATAGTTCTGCAGGTCCTCGCGAATCTCGCTGCGCGGCTGACCCCTTAAGCCGGTGAAGTAGTCGTTGACGTCGGGATGGCTGAACAGATAAGCCGATGTTCCCGCGGCAACGTCGGCCGACACCCCGGCCAGATCGGCAGCCGTGCAGCCCGGCGGGGCCGGAGCGGGCTCTGGCGGATCCGCCAGCGCAGTGCCGGCAGCGCCGAAAAGCAGTGCGGCGGCGATTGCGCTTGCACTTGTCGCACCGGCGATCAGGCGGGGTGCACCACAGCCGAAATACAGCATGGATAGCTCCTTAGTGTGCGAAAGCCGTAACCGGTGGCGGTTACACACGCATACGGTAAGCAGCATCGCCGGGACAGTTGGACCAAACCAGCTTAATTCGCGCAGTAGCTGCACGACGTCGATATACTCCGGTCGTCGTCGGCTCATCGGACTACGTGGGCGACGGCTCGCGGGAGGAGAAGATGATGATGAATTGGCGCTCCTGGACCGCGGCCATCCTCACCGCGCTCGCTGTTGTCACCGGCTGCGAGGTTTTCGCCACCGCTCAGGCTTCCGGCCCGGCCAGGGCGACCGTCTGCGCCAGCGTCGGAAGGCGGGTCTCGGTGGGCGGGTGCGCCAACATCGCCGACACGGTGGCCAACTACGCTCCGCCGCCGGCGTACTACGCCCCGATGCCCGAGGACTATCCGCCAACCACGCCGCCGCCGCCGTAACCGGACACCACGGAGGCGCTGCAGTCAGCACCGAGCCACGAGGCGATTCGGTATGACGGTGGCGGGGGGCATGTGATATGGCACCCTCAGCAGTGAAACCGCTCTGCAGGACCGCGGCGCAGCACCTCGGAGGCGAACATGGCCGTCACAGCCGCGGCAACGTCGCGCTACACGGAAGTGGAACGCAAGTTCGACGTTGTCGAGTCGACGGTGTCGCCGTCGTTCGACGGCATCGCAGCGGTCGCGCGGGTGGAGAAGTCGCCGACGCAGGTGCTGGACGCGGTGTACTTCGACACTCCCGGTCGGGATCTGGCGTCCAAAGGGGTCACCTTGCGTCGGCGGGCCGGTGGGTCCGACGAGGGCTGGCACCTGAAGTTGCCCGCCGGTCCCGACGCCCGCACCGAGGTCCGCGCCCCGCTGGACACCGCGCAGAACGACGGCGCCAACCACGATGTGCCCGACGACCTGGTCGACGTGGTGCGGGCCATCGTTCGGAACCGCCCGCTGGCGCCGGTCGCTCGGATCACCACCGCCCGCGAGGTGCACTTGCTCTACGGCGCCGACGGTGGCGTGCTCGCTGAGTTCTGCGACGACCAGGTCACCGCGTGGGCGGCTGGCGCCGCCAACGACGAGCCCACGGAGCAACGGTGGCGTGAGTGGGAATTGGAACTGCGTATCCCCGACGCCTCGAGTGCCGAACTGCTGGACCGGCTGAGCAACCGGCTGCTCGACGCGGGGGCGGTGCCGGCCCGGCATGGATCCAAGCTGGCACGGGTGCTCGGCGTGACGCAGGACGGCTCCCGGGGAAGCGCCGTCGACCCGGTGCAGCGTGCGTTGGCCGAGCAGGTAGACAGCCTGCTGGTGTGGGACCGCGCCGTGCGCGCGAATGCCACAGATGCTGTCCACCAGATGCGGGTGACCACCCGCAAAATCCGCAGCCTGCTGCAGGCCGCGCAGGACTCGTTCGGTCTATCCGACAGCGGGTGGATTCTCGACGAGCTGCGGGAGCTGGCCGGTGTGCTCGGCGTCGCCCGTGACGCCGAGGTCTTGGCCGAGCGCTACCAACAGGCACTCGATCAGCTGTCGGCAGAGCTGGTGCGAGGGCGGGTACGTGAGCGTCTCGTCGACGAGGCTCGTCGCCGCTATCAGACCGGATTGCATCGAACGCTGCTCGCATTGCGCTCACAGCGTTACTTCCGTCTGCTCGATGGGTTGGAAGCGGTGGCGACGAAACCCCCGGCAGGTTCACCCGAACAGGCGCCGGTGACCATCGAGGCGGCACACAAACGGGTACGAAAGGCCGCCAAGGCCGCGGCTAAGGCCGACGAAGCGGAGCGCAACGAGGCGCTGCACCGAATCCGCAAGAAAGCCAAGCGACTTCGCTACACCGCAGCGGCAATAAACGCGACGAAGGTCGCAGAGCAGGCGAAGGCGGTGCAGACGCTGCTCGGCGACCACCAGGACAGCGTCGTCAGCCGGCAGCATCTGATTCATCAGGCCGACGCCGCGCATGCCGCCGGGGAAGACACCTTCACCTACGGGGTGCTCTACCAGCAAGAGGCCGACTTGGCGCAGAACTGCCGCGAGCAGCTGCAGCCGGCATTGCACAAGCTGGACAAAGCTGTGCGCGACATACACCGCTAACCGCGCAGACGGCGGGCCCGACAAGGGCGGGCGAGTTGGCCTGTAAGCCGGATTCTGTTCCCCGCCACCGCGAACACGCCGGCGGGGCGGCGACCATCCATCTGGACACACCGTCACCGGGTGCCTCAAGCGGCCTACCCGCAGGCTCGGGCGAGCAACCCTCGAGCGCCTGCGCGACCGCACCGGGTGCGGTCTTCTTGGCCTTGCTTCGGGTGGGGTTTGCCTAGCCATTCCGGTCACCCGGAATGCTGGTGCGCTCTTACCGCACCGTTTCACCCTTACCACCGCGAAGGTGGCGGTCTGTTTTCTGTGGCACTTTCCCGCGGGTCACCCCGGGTTGCTGTTAGCAACCACCCTGCTCTGTGAAGTCCGGACTTTCCTCGACTCACCTGGCCCTGTCGGGCCAGTGCGAGCCGCGGCCGCCCGGCCAACTCGTCCGCGATCATCCACCGTACTCGGTCGGCGATGGCGCGACCAGCCACTCGCCCGGTCAACTGCCCGAGGCATGCGCGGCTACCGAGTAGGTTGTCGATATCGCTTACCACAAGGACGGTGCCCGACTGATGCCCTCGACCCGATGGCACAAGCGCGTCGACTCCGGCGACTGGGAAGCTATCGCCGCAGACATCGACGCCTCTGGCGGCGCGCCCGCGGCTGGTCGGCGGCACCGGTGCGGCACGGCCTTTCGGTCGTCCGCTCGGGCGAGCGCTACGCCTTGGGACTGATATTTCACGACGCAGCCTGAAAACAAGCGGGCAACAGTTGCTCATACTGTTGCCCATTAGCCCTGTTGGTGTCAGGCTTGACACCATGACCGCAGAACGTAACGCAGAAGGCTTCGTCGATCAGGCGGTGATGGGTCTGGCGGAGCCACAGCCGATGTACAAGGCGCTGCGGGAATCGACCCCGGTGTTCCGCTCACCGCAGGCGGTCGTGCTCACCCGCCTTGCCGACATCGAGATGGCACTCAAACACACCGAACTGTTCTCGTCGAACATGGATGCATTCGATCTGGGCAACCTGCGGCCGCTGATCCCCTTGCAAATCGATCCACCCGAGCACGCGAAGTACCGGCGCATCCTCGATCCGCTGTTCACGCCGCGTGAGATGGCCCGCCGCGAACCGGAAGTCACCAAGCTGGTCAACGAGATGATCGACGGTTTCGCCGACCGGGGCCAATGCGACTTCCACGCCGAGTTCGCGGTTCCGCTGCCGTGCACGGTGTTCCTGCAGCTGCTTGGCTTGCCGCTGGAGGACCTCGAGAAATTCCTGGCGTGGAAGGACGGCGTCATCCGCCCTGAAGGGGTGCAGGGCTACGAACAGCACGGTAAGGCCGCCGCACCCGTGGCCGAACAGATCTACAACTACTTTGAACGCGCCATCGACGACCACATCGCCCACCCGCGCGACGACATCTTGTCCGCGTTGATCGCTGCGGAGGTGGACGGACACTCGCTGACCCGCGAGGAGGTGCTGGACATCTGCTTTCTGTTCCTCATCGCCGGGCTGGATACCGTCACCGATTCACTCGACTGCTTCTTCGTCTACCTGGCGCGCCACCCCGATCACCGTCACCTGCTTATCGAGCAGCCCGACATCCTGCCCAGCGCGGTCGAAGAGCTGTTGCGCTGGGAGACACCGGTGCCCGGAGTCGCTCGAGTGGCCATCCAAGACGTCGAGGTCGCCGGGTGTCCGATCAGCAAGGGCGAGCGGGTCAGCCCGCTGCTCGGCGCGGCCAACACCGACCCGGCCGAGTTCCCGGACCCGGACGTCGTCGACTTCCGGCGCAACCCGAACCGGCACCGCGCGTTCGGAGCGGGTCCGCACCGCTGCCTGGGTTCTCATCTGGCCCGTATGGAGCTGCGGGTGGCGTTACGCGAATTCCACCGGCGCATACCCGATTACGAGATCCCGGCGGGCACTGAGCTCAAGTACACGGCCGCACTGCGGTCGGTGGAGGCACTGCCGCTGAGGTTCGCGGTGGCAACGTGACACGCGCAGGCGACGATGCAGAGCGCCGCGATGAGGAGGAGCGGCGCATATGACGAAAGTCTGTGTCGATGCAGACCTCTGCACGGGGCATGGGCGGTGTTACACGCTGGCGCCCGACGTCTTCGATGCCGACGACTGCGGGCATTCGGTCGTGCGGGTCGCCGACGTCTCCGGCCAGCTCGAAGAGCAAGCCGTCAACGCCGAACGGAACTGTCCCGAGCAAGCCATCACGCTGTCTCGCTGAAGCACACCACACTTCGCGCACCGCGGCCCGCAGCCATGTCGGCGAACGCGGCTTCGACGTCGTCGATGCCGATGCGCCGCGTCACCAGCACCTCGAGGTCGAGCCGGCCGCGCAGCGCAAGCTCGACGAGCGCCGGAATGTCGCGCGCCGGATCACTCGCGCCGTAGACGCTGCCGCGAATCGTCTTGCCGTCGGCCATCAACGACAACGCCGGAAACGTCACCGTCTCCTCGATATCGGACGCGCCCACAATCGTGACCGTGCCGCCGCGGCGGGTAGCGTCGTAGGCCGCGCGGATCGTCACCGGCGCGCCCACCACCTCGATCGCATGGTCCACCCCCACCCCGCCGGTGAGATCGCGGACAGCGCTAGCGACTTCGACCTCGCCCGCGTCGACGGTGTCGGTCGCGCCATTGGTCACCGCGGTCGGCAGCTGCCCCGCCATCCGGTCTGCGGCGATGATCCGCGCCGCGCCTGCCAGCCGTGCGCCTTGGATCGCCGCAAGACCAACGCCGCCGCATCCGACCACCAGCACACTCTCCCCCGGTCGCACCCCCGCGCTGCGCATCACCGCGCCGAATCCAGTGGTAACCCCGCACGCCAGCAGCGCGGCGCGGTCCAGCGGCAGCGACCGATCGATCGGCACCGCCGCCGCGGCCGGCACCAGCGTGTGTTCGGCCAGCGTTCCCGCACCCATCGAGGGCCACACCGGCCCAGCGGCACTGTCGGCGTACGGCTCGCCGAAGCCATGCCCGATGCCCTGCGGACACAGGTGGGCTTCGCCACGCAGACAATGCGGGCAGGCCCGGCACGGCACATTCCAGGTGAGCACGACGTGGTCGCCGGGGCCCAGGGTGGTGACGTCCTCGCCGATCTCGGTGACGACCCCGGCGCCCTCGTGTCCGAGCGTGCACGGCAGCAGCGCCGGCATGCCGCCGTCGCGCACCGACAGATCGGTGTGGCAGATGCCGCTGGCCGCCAACCGCACGCTCACCTCGCCGCGGCCGAGCGGCCGCAACGTCAGCTCCTCCACCGCGCAAGGCTGACCGGCCTCCCGCAGGACGACCGCCTTCATCGCAGGCAGTCTGAGATCTGCGTCACAGTGACCTACCATGGCCTGACCACCGCAGCCGGTCAAGCGGGGTTACGCCCGGGAAGGAGGCGGCAATGACCACAACACCGTCCGAAGTCCAGACGGCGCTGCTCACGATCGGCGGCCGGCAAAAAGAAGGTGATGCCGGCACCTACCCGGTGCACAACCC
>NZ_CAXUCH010000137.1:0-2896 GCF_964249325.1 uncultured Mycobacterium sp.
GCGCGGACCTGCATCGCCGCCGCGCGGCCGCCGATGCGATCGTCGTCGGAACCGGCACGGTGCTCGCCGACGATCCGGCACTGACCGCGCGGCTGGCCGACGGCAGCCTCGCCGGGCGGCAGCCGCTGCGCGTGGTGGTCGGCAAGCGCGACGTCCCCACGGAAGCCCAAGTGCTCAACGACGATTCGCGCACCATGGTGATCCGCACCCACGACCCGCACGAAGTGCTCAAGGCCCTGTCGGATCGCACTGACGTCCTGCTCGAAGGTGGACCGACGCTCGCCGGCGCATTCCTGCGCGCGGGGGCGATCGACCGCATCTTGGCGTACGTCGCGCCGATTCTGCTGGGAGGGCCGATCACCGCGGTCGACGACGTCGGGGTACCCAGCATCGCCCGGGCGCTGCGCTGGCGCTTCGACGGCGTGGAGCGGGTCGGGCCGGATCTGCTGCTGAGCCTGGTGCCGCGCTAGACCGCGACGCCCTACGCCTTAGGCCCCACGGGCTGCGGTTCGACTGCCGCCGGCTCCTCGGCGTGGACGCGACGGCTGGACAGCAGCAGTCCGAGCAGCGCCCCGACCACACAGACGACGGCGGTGACCGTGAAGATCCCGCCGTACATCTCCGCGAACGCATCCCGGTACAGCACCGCTTTGAGGGCTAACCGTTCGGCGAGGCTGGCGTTGGCCGGCACCGCCGCCGTCTTCGCAGCGACGATCTGGTTGAACCGCTGGAATCCCCATGCACTCAGGGCGGCGATTCCGACCAGCATGCCGGTCATCCGGGCCACCACCACCAACGCCGCGGCGATGCCGTGCTGTGCAGACGGCACCACCCGCAGGCTGGCCGATGACAGCGGCCCGATCACCAGACCCAGTCCGACCCCGGCGATGGCCAAATCGGTGTCCATCGCGGGCAGACTCAGCAAACCAAAGATGTTGTGCCGGTGGCTCGGAAGGTTCGGCCGCCAGTGCGAGATCAGCCAATACCCGCCGGCCGCGACGAGCAGACCGATGAACGTCATCGCGCGGTCGCCGATCTTGGTGGCGATCCACCCACCCGTGAGCGCCCCGACCGGGAGAAAGGCGAGGAACCAGACCAGCACAAAGGCGGCCTCGTCCTGGTCCTTGCCGAGCACGCCCTGGGCGAACAGCTCGACGTCGACCAGCGTCACCATCAGCGCCGCCCCGGCAGCAACGGATGCGCCCAGCGCAGCCAAGAACGGCCGGAAGTGCACACCGGCGGGTTCGATCAACCGGGTGCGGGAAAAGCGTTCCCAGAGCGCAAACACCGCCGCGGCGACGATCGCGCCGATCACCAGGGGCAAGCCGTAGCTCGGCAGCGCCTGCTGAGCGGTCCGATCGGGGTTGTACAGCCCGATCACCGCCAGGCCGAGCGCGAGTGCCAGCAGCAATCCACCGACCAGGTCGATTTTCTCGGGCTCGGCGCTGCGGTCCCGCGACGGCAGGCTGAACTGGATCATCACCATCGCGACGGCGGCCAGCGGCACATTGATCCAGAACACGTCTTGCCAGCGGCTCGTCAGCCACACGATGAAGATCCCGTACAGCGGCCCCAGCACGCTGCCCAGTTCCTGCGCGGCGCCGATACCGCCGAGCACCCCGGCACGGTTGCGGGTGGACCACAGGTCGGCGCCAAGCGCCAGCGTGACCGGCAGCAGCGCGCCGGCGGCCAGGCCCTGGACGGTTCGGCCGACCACCAGTACGTGCAGATCGGTGGACAGCGCGGTGACCACCGAACCGACCGCGAACGCAGCCAAGCTGGCCTGGAGAAGCAGCTTGCGGCCGAACCGGTCCGACGCTCGGCCCAGCAGCGGCATCGCCGCGACGTAGCCCAGCAAGTACCAGGTGACGATCGGTGTGATCCGCTCCAGTTTGTTGACCGGGATGCCGATGGTCATGATGATGTCGCGCATGATCGTGACCACGACGTAGGTGTCGAGGGCCCCGAGCAGTACGGCGAGACTGCCCGCGCTGATCGCGACTCTGCGTCCGGCTTGCATCGTGTCAGCTCACCGGAGGCTGGGTGACCTGCACCGGCTGGTTCCAGTTCGACAGGGTCATCTGGATGGAATTGCCCGGGCTCTGGTCGAGCTTGGCCTGCACCAGTTCATGGTCGCCGTTTTCCTGAATCCACACGGTGGCCGGCTGCGGCTGTGTCGCTTTTAATGACGGCGCAAGCGCATTCATCGCGTCGGCGGATACTTTTCCGCTGATTCGGACGGCGTCTTGGCCGTTGATGTTCTCCCGCCCCTCGGCTTTGGGGTCGGTGAAGTGGGCCAACACGTTGGCCAGACCGTTGTCGGGGTTCAGGATGGTGGACGGGTCGTAGATATCGGCGGCCGGACCGAAGTTGTCCCACTTGCCCGGCGTGAGCGTGGCGTAGAGATCAGAGTTGTAGACCTCGAAGTCGGCGTCGATGTCCGAGCCGCCGACGGTGATCTTGGCGTTGCCCTTCGCGGCGGTGGGGTTGGTGGTGAGGTCGCCGGTGAGCGTTTTGATCGGCAGCCCCGGGACCTTGCCGGTCGTCGACAACACCAGATGCACGCTTTTGACGTTCTTGGTGGCTTGGCTGGACTGCTTGACCAGCGTCGCTGCATCCGGTAACGGCTTGCTGGAGGACTTCGAGGATGAGGAGCAACCGCTGATCAGGGCGGCGGCGATGCTCATGGCGGCGAGGACGACAAATAAGCGGCGACGCGTCTGCATAGGTTGCATCGTAGAGGGTGGCTCGGACTGCAACCGGGAAGCCGGAGGTGGCGCGCCTTGCCGCAGCCCACGCTTTAGCCTGATGCAGTGTTCACCGGAATCGTCGAGGAACTCGGCGAAGTGGTCGGCAAGGAGCGCCTGGGTGATTGCGCGCGCCTCACCATCCGCGG
>NZ_CAXUCH010000137.1:2906-11430 GCF_964249325.1 uncultured Mycobacterium sp.
TGACGCCAGCCACGGCGACTCGATCGCCGTCAACGGCGTGTGCCTGACGGTTGTGGACGTGGTGCCGGGCGGGCAGTTCAGCGCCGATGTGATGGGCGAGACACTGAACCGGTCCAGCCTGCGCGGCCTAGAAATAGGCAGCCCGGTGAATCTCGAGCGCGCGGCGGCGGTGAACAGCCGCCTCGGCGGGCACATTGTGCAGGGCCATGTGGATGGCACCGGCCAGATCCTGGCCCGGATGCCCGCCGAGGGCTGGGAAGTGGTGCGGATCGAGCTGCCGGCCTCGCTGGCGCGCTACGTCGTCGAAAAGGGCTCGATCACGGTCGACGGCATCTCGCTGACCGTATCCGGGCTCGGTGACGACTGGTTCGAAGTCTCGCTGATTCCGACCACCCGGGAGCTGACCACCTTGGGCCGCGCCGCGGTGGGAACCACGGTGAACCTCGAGGTCGACGTCATCGCCAAATATGTCGAGCGGCTGATGCAGCGTCCCGCGGAGTAAGCAGCGGCAATAACGGCGGCCGCGCGGTGGTTCATACTGGATGCAACACACGAGCTCTTCACCAGGGCTCTTCTGGCAGCGTTCTCGGCCGAGAACGGTCGGGAACGGACAAGGTGGCAGAGATGACGAGGTTGGACTCCGTCGATCGGGCGGTTGCCGACATCGCGGCCGGCAAGGCCGTCATCGTCATCGACGATGAGGACCGCGAGAACGAGGGCGACCTCATTTTCGCCGCCGAGAAGGCGACGCCAAGCCTGGTGGCGTTCATGGTCCGCTACACCTCGGGATATCTGTGCGTGCCGCTGGACAGCGCGATCTGCGACCGGCTGGGCTTGTTGCCGATGTATGCGGTCAACCAGGACAAGCGCGGCACCGCCTACACCGTCACGGTGGACGCGAGAAACGGCGTGACTACCGGGATTTCGGCTTCCGACCGGGCGACGACGATGCGGTTGCTGGCCGATCCGGCCAGCGTCGCCGAGGATTTCACCCGGCCCGGTCACGTCGTTCCGTTGCGCGCCAAGGAAGGTGGCGTGTTGCGGCGCCCCGGCCACACCGAAGCCGCCGTCGACTTGGCCCGGATGGCCGGGCTGCAACCCGCCGGTGTGCTCTGCGAAATCGTCAGCCAGAAAGACGAGGGCGCGATGGCGCAGACCGACGAGCTGCGGGTGTTCGCCGACGAGCATGACCTGGCGCTGATCGCGATCGCCGACTTGATCGAGTATCGGCGCAAACACGAGAAGCAGATTGTGCGGGTCGCTGAAGCACGGATCCCCACCCGGCACGGCGAGTTTCGCGCGATCGGCTACACCAGCATCTACGACGACGTCGAGCACGTGGCTTTGGTGCGCGGTGAGATCGCTGGGCCCAACTACGACGGCGACGACGTGCTGGTTCGGGTGCACTCCGAGTGCCTGACCGGTGACGTGTTCGGATCCCGCCGCTGTGACTGCGGGCCCCAGCTGGACGCCGCGATGGCGATGGTCGCGCGGGAGGGCCGCGGTGTGGTGCTCTACATGCGCGGCCACGAAGGCCGCGGCATCGGTCTGCTGCACAAACTGCAGGCCTACCAGCTGCAGGACGCCGGCGAAGACACCGTCGACGCCAACCTCAAGCTCGGTTTTCCCGCCGACGCACGCGATTACGGCATCGGCGCGCAGATCCTGGTCGACCTCGGGGTCCGCTCCATGCGGCTGCTGACCAACAACCCCGCCAAGCGGGTCGGTCTGGACGGCTATGGGCTGCACATCATCGAACGGGTGCCGCTGCCGGTGCGAGCCAATGCCGAGAACATCCGGTATCTGATGACCAAACGCGACCGGATGGGCCACGACCTGGTCGGGCTCGACGACTACCACGAATCGGTCCATTTGCCAGGCGAATTCGGGGGCGCCTTGTGAGCCGCGGCGGGGCGCCGTGATCGTCGGCGACGATGCAGAGCGAAGCGATGAGGAGGAGCGGCGCACATGAGTGGTGGCGCCGGTGTGCCGGAGATGCCGGCGCTCGACGCGTCCGGGTTGAGACTGGCAATCGTCGCCAGTACGTGGCACACCGAAATCTGTGACGCGCTGCTGGACAACGCTCGTAAAGTGGCCGCTGACTGGGGCATCGACGACCCGACCGTGGTCCGTGTCCTCGGCGCGATCGAGATCCCGGTGGTGGCGCAGGAAGTGGCCCGCACACACGACGCTGTCGTCGCACTGGGAGTGGTAATCCGCGGTGAGACACCGCATTTCGACTACGTCTGCGACGCGGTGACCCAGGGCTTGACCCGAGTCTCGCTGGATGCGTCTACCCCGGTGGCCAACGGCGTGCTGACCACGAACACCGAAGAGCAGGCGCGTGACCGGGCGGGGCTGCCGACGTCGGCCGAAGACAAGGGCGCTCAGGCGACCGCGGCCGCGTTGAATACCGCGCTGACGCTGCGCGATCTGCGCGCACAGTCGTGACCGCGACACCGGACTGGGACGTGGAAGTGCGCCCGCACCTGACGCCGTACTTCGCCTATGCCGCGGCGGTGGTGATCGCGGCCGTACACATCGCAGTGGGCCTGCTGCTCAAAATCAAGTCCACCGGCGTGGTCTTCCAGACATCCGACCAGGTAGCGATCGCCGCCCTCGGCATCGTCATCGCCGGTGTGGTGCTGCTGTTCGCGCGGCCCCGTCTCCGCGTGGGCGCCGCCGGACTGTCGGTGCGCAACCTGCTGGGCGACAGGCTCATCCCATGGTCGGAGGTAGTCGGGGTGTCGTTTCCGGCCGGCGCCCGGTGGGCGCGAATAGACCTGCCCGACGACGAGTACATTCCGCTGATGGCGATCCAGGCCGTCGACAAACACCGCGCCGTAGCCGCCATGGACACCGTTCGCGAGCTGCTGGAGCACTACCGCCCCTTGCGCGAGCAGACGTAAAAACTCCAGTTTTCGGCCGCAAATAGGTGCTTTTACGTCTGGTCGCCGTACGCGACTAGCCTGAGAAACGTGCCTGATCCCGCCACATATCGCCCCGCGCCCGGGTCCATCCCGGTCGAGCCGGGCGTCTACCGCTTCCGGGACCAGTACGGACGTGTCATCTACGTCGGAAAGGCCAAGAGCCTGCGCAGCCGGCTGACGTCCTACTTCGCCGACGTCGCCAGCCTGCACCCGCGCACCCGCCAGATGGTGACCACCGCCGCCAAGGTCGAGTGGACCGTGGTCAACACCGAGGTCGAGGCGCTGCAGCTGGAATACAACTGGATCAAGGAGTTCGATCCCCGGTTCAACGTCCGCTATCGCGACGACAAGTCCTATCCGGTGCTGGCGGTCACCCTCAACGAGGAATTTCCGCGGCTGATGGTCTACCGCGGCCCACGGCGCAAAGGTGTGCGTTATTTCGGGCCGTACTCGCATGCCTGGGCTATCCGCGAGACGCTGGACCTGCTTACCCGAGTGTTTCCAGCTCGGACCTGCTCGGCGGGAGTCTTCAAGCGGCACAAGCAGATTGATCGGCCGTGCCTGCTCGGCTACATCGACAAATGCTCGGCACCGTGTGTCGGGCGGGTCAGCGCCGAGCAGCATCGCCAGATAGTGCTGGATTTTTGCGACTTCCTGTCGGGCAAAACCGAGAAGTTCGCCCGCAGCCTGCAACAGCAGATGAACGCCGCGGCCGAGCAACTCGACTTCGAGACGGCCGCGAGGCTGCGTGACGACCTCTCGGCGCTCAAGCGGGCACTGGAGAAGCAGGCGGTGGTGCTCGGTGACGGCACCGACGCCGACGTGGTGGCGTTCGCCGACGACGAGCTGGAAGCTGCTGTCCAGGTGTTTCACGTGCGGGGCGGGCGGGTCCGCGGCCAGCGCGGCTGGATCGTCGAAAAGCCAGGAGACCCCGGCGATTCAGCTGAAGCTCAACTCGTCGAGCAGTTTCTCACCCAGTTCTACGGCGAACAGGCCGAACTTGACGGCGCAGCAGACGAATCCGCCAATCCGGTGCCCCGCGAGGTGCTGGTGCCCTGTCTGCCGCCCAACGCCGACGAGCTGGCCAGCTGGCTGTCGGGTCTGCGCGGTTCGCGGGTGGTGCTGCGGGTTCCTCGCCGCGGCGACAAGCGGGCGCTGGCCGAAACCGTGCAGCGGAATGCCAAAGAGGCACTGCAGCAACACAAATTGAAGCGTGCTGGCGACTTCACCGCGAGATCTGCTGCGCTGCACAATATTCAGGAAGCGCTGGGCCTATCCGACGCGCCGCTGCGGATCGAATGCGTCGATGTCAGCCACGTGCAGGGCACCGACGTGGTGGGCTCGCTGGTGGTGTTCGAGGACGGGTTGCCGCGCAAGTCGGACTACCGCCATTTCGCGATCCGGGAAGCCGCCGGCCAAGGTCGCTCCGATGATGTCGCCTCCATCGCCGAGGTGACCCGACGCCGGTTCATGCGCCACCTGCGCGACCAGCAAGACCCGAATATACTTGCGCCTGAGGGGAAGTCACGGAAGTTCGCCTATCCGCCCAACCTGTACGTCGTCGACGGCGGCGCGCCCCAGGTCAATGCGGCCAAGGCGGTGCTCGATCACCTCGGCATCACCGACGTGGCGGTGATCGGTCTGGCCAAGCGGTTGGAAGAGGTGTGGGTGCCCTCCGAGCCTGACCCGATCATCATGCCGCGCAACAGTGAGGGTCTGTATCTGTTGCAGCGGGTGCGCGACGAGGCCCACCGGTTCGCGATCACCTATCACCGCAGCAAGAGGTCCAAGCGGATGACGGCGTCGGCCCTCGACGCGGTGCCGGGGCTGGGGGAGCACCGCCGCAAGGCGCTGGTCACACACTTCGGGTCGCTGGCCCGGCTCAGGGAGGCGACCGTTGAGGAGATCACCGCCGTTCCGGGTATCGGCGTGGCGACGGCGACGGCGGTGCTGGAAGCCCTGCGCGGCGATGCCGACGGCTCCAACGGGGCAGCTGATGCCCGGATCGCCGAACGGGCGTCGGGATGATGGACCACGATATGGGCCAGGGGATGAACGGCGAGAATCTGGTCGGGCCAAGTGGAAACGCTGTGCACGCGCAGTCGGCGGGCAACCAGCCCGACAACCATGAAGGGCCGGCGCAATCGGGCATCGACGTCGTGTTGGTGACCGGGCTTTCCGGTGCGGGGCGCGGCACTGCTGCCAAGGTGCTCGAGGATCTGGGCTGGTACGTCGCCGACAACCTGCCACCGCAGCTGATCACCCGGATGGTCGACTTCGGGCTGGCGGCGGGGTCGCGGATCACCCAGCTGGCGGTCGTGATGGATGTGCGCTCCCGCGGGTTCACCGGCGACTTGGACTGGGTCCGCAACGACTTGGCCACCCGCAACATCACCCCGCGGGTGTTGTTCATGGAAGCCTCCGACGACATGTTGGTGCGCCGCTACGAGCAGAATCGGCGCAGCCACCCGCTGCAAGGCAGGCAGACGTTGGCCGAGGGGATTGCCGCCGAGCGCGAGATGCTGGCTCCGGTGCGTGCCACCGCCGACCTGATCATCGACACCTCGACCCTGTCGGTGCGAGGCCTGCGGGAAAGCATCGAACGAGCGTTCGGCGGGGAGGCTGTGGCGCACACCAGCGTCACCGTCGAGTCGTTCGGCTTCAAATACGGCCTACCGATGGACGCAGACATGGTGATGGACGTTCGCTTCCTGCCCAATCCGCACTGGGTCGACGAGCTGCGGCCGCACAGTGGGCAGCATCCGGCAGTTCGTGACTACGTGTTGGGCCAGACCGGCGCGGCGGAGTTTCTGGACACCTACCATCGATTGCTGTCCCTGGTTGTCGACGGCTACCGGCGAGAGGGGAAGCGCTACATGACCGTCGCCATCGGCTGCACTGGCGGTAAGCACCGCAGCGTCGTCATCGCGGAGGAGTTGGCGCGGCTGCTTGAGCCCAACACGCAATTGTCTGTGCGGGTGCTGCACCGGGATCTGGGTCGCGAATGAACGAACGCATTGTCGCCCTGGGCGGCGGACACGGTCTGTATGCGACGCTGTCAGCGGCCCGGCGGCTGACCCCGCATGTCTCTGCGGTGGTGACGGTCGCCGACGACGGGGGCTCCTCTGGCCGGCTGCGCAACGAGCTCAACGTGGTGCCGCCGGGCGATCTGCGAATGGCATTGGCGGCCTTGGCATCCGACAGCCCGCACGGGCGACTGTGGGCGACCATCCTGCAGCATCGGTTCGGCGGCAGCGGCGCGCTGGCCGGGCACCCGATCGGAAACCTCCTGCTTGCCGGGCTCAACGAAGTACTGGCCGACCCGGTCGCGGCGCTCGACGAACTGGGCCGCATCCTCGGCGTCAAGGGCAGGGTGTTGCCGATGTGCCCGATCGCGCTCCAAATCGAGGCCGACGTCGCGGGCCTGGAGACCGACCCGCGGATGAGCCGGGTGATCCGAGGCCAGGTAGCGATCGCAACCACACCGGGAAAGGTGCGCCGAGTGCGGCTGCTGCCCGCCAACCCTCCGGCCACCAGGCAGGCCGTCGACGCCATCATGGCCGCCGACCTGGTGGTGTTGGGACCGGGCTCGTGGTTTACCAGCGTGATCCCGCATGTGTTGGTACCCGGGCTGGCCGCAGCCTTGCAGGCGACGACGGCCCGACGCGCGCTGGTGCTCAACCTGGTGGCCGAGCCGGGGGAGACCGCGGGCTTTTCGGTGGAGCGTCACCTGCATGTGCTGGCGCAGCATGCGCCGGACTTCACCGTGCATGACGTGATCATCGACGCCGACCGGGTGCCCAGTGAGCGCGAGCGTGAGCAATTGCGCCGCACCGCAAAGCTGCTCGACGCGCAGGTGCAATTGGTGGATGTCTCCAGACCTGGTACACCTTTACATGATCCGGGCAAGTTGGCGGCGGTGCTGGAAGACGTGCGGGTGCGCGGCACCGACGCCGAAGCCCGACCTGCGGCCACCGCACCGATGCCAATTGAAACTGAGGGGACCGGCGCTTCGGCACCGGGTCGTAGCGGACCGAGAGGTGACGACGCGTGGCGATGACGGCCGAAGTCAAAGACGAGTTGAGCCGGTTGGTGGTGAATTCGGTGAGCGCTCGGCGTGCGGAAGTCACGTCTCTGCTGAGGTTCGCCGGCGGGCTGCACATCGTGGGTGGCCGCGTCGTTGTCGAGGCCGAGGTCGATTTGGGCAGTATCGCACGAAGGCTGCGCAAGGACATCTTCGAGCTGTACGGCTACACCGCGTTGGTACATGTGTTGTCGGCCAGCGGTATTCGCAAACAAACCCGGTATGTGCTGCGGGTGGCCAACGACGGCGAGGCGTTAGCTCGGCAGACCGGCCTGCTTGATCAGCGCGGCCGTCCGGTGCGTGGCCTGCCGGCCCAGGTGGTGGGAGGCAGCATCGCCGACGCCGAAGCTGCTTGGCGGGGCGCGTTTTTGGCGCACGGATCGCTGACCGAGCCGGGACGCTCCTCGTCGCTGGAGGTCAGCTGCCCGGGGCCAGAGGCCGCGCTGGCCCTGGTGGGCGCGGCGCGCCGACTCGGGGTCAGCGCCAAGGCCCGCGAGGTGCGCGGCGCAGACCGGGTGGTGGTGCGGGACGGTGAAGCGATCGGCGCCTTACTCACGCGGATGGGCGCGCAGGACACCCGGCTGATTTGGGAAGAGCGCCGGATGCGCCGCGAAGTGCGGGCAACGGCTAACCGGTTGGCAAATTTCGACGACGCCAATCTTCGCCGTTCGGCCCGGGCCGCGGTGGCGGCGGCGCCCCGAGTCGAGCGGGCGCTGGAGATACTCGGCGACAGTGTGCCCGACCATCTGGCCGCGGCCGGCAAGCTCCGCATCGAGCACCGCCAGGCTTCCCTGGAAGAACTGGGCCGACTCGCCGACCCGCCAATGACCAAAGATGCAGTGGCAGGCCGTATTCGGCGACTACTGTCAATGGCGGACCGCAGAGCGAAGCAGGAGGGCATCCCCGACACCGAATCAGCGGTGACCCCGGATCTGTTGGAGGACGCCTGACTTAGAAGGGTGGATCGTCGGGCAGTGGTTGCAGAGGCGGCGGTCGCCAATCCGGCGGTAGTGCTTCGGGTTCTCGCGGCTCGTTCACCCAGGTACAGAATGGGCTAGTGCTCGGAGTGCCCTTGAAGAGGAACAGCATGCCGCGCACGTGTTGGCGGCAAAGGCATTTCAGATTCCACCACACGGTTAGCCCGCCCGCTTTGCGGTCGGCGTGATTGAACGGAATCGTATGGTCGATGTCGCAAGCCATCGCCGGACGGCTGCACCCCCGAAACCGACACGTCAAATCCCGACAACGGATCGCGCGCTCCAACGCTGCCGACGGTTGGTAGCGCGACGCCTCGTCAGGCGTGCTTCGCAAGTCGGCGAGCCTGAGCGAGGCGGCTGCCGCCAATGCACGGACCTGCTCGGCGTCGATGACCCCATAGCCCTCCAGGTAGCCCGGCTGACTGCTGTTGCCGTAGACCGTCTGGTCGCTGGCCACCACGTTGATGACGACTTGCGCGCCGCCCGGATCGCGATCATGCTCGGCATGGTCGTCGCGGATCGGACACTGGGGC
>NZ_CAXUCH010000138.1:0-11419 GCF_964249325.1 uncultured Mycobacterium sp.
GAAGTGGACGTGGCAGACCCAGCTGAGCTGGATCGCCAAAGCGCTGGGCCGCGACGATGCCGCCAAGAAAGTGCTCGACGACGCGGCCGGTCAGCAGACCCAGGTCCGATCGCAGCATCCGGCGTTTGTCGGCAAGACGATCACAGTGATCAACCTGTCCGACACGGGCACCACGGTGGCGCTGCGCGACTCTGCGCCCACCACCTACCTGGAGGGCATCGGCTTCGCCTACAACAGCCACTACGACCGCGGCCCCCAGGATCCCCCCGAGAAGGCCGTCGATCTGCAGACCTACGGCCTCTACACCCTCTCGACCGATGTCGCCGTCGTCGCGCGCACCGACAAGTTCGCCGGCGGCGGCGGGTTTCACGGGCTGCCAGGCGCGTTCAGCAGCTACGGCGGCATCCTGGTGATCGTCGATGACCCTGCCACCATCACCGCGCTGAACACCGGCGGACCGGCAGCCACCGCGTTCCTCAACACTGCACTAGTCAAGACGCTCGCCGACCAAGTGCACTGAACCACAACACGGTTGATGTTTGTCGCCGGCGCAGCGCGCTATACGGGTTGACCGATGTTGGCGGTGATGGCGACCAGCGCGTCGAGGGCCTGCCCGGTGGGGTCGGCGCCGCAAGCCATGACGTCGATGATGAGGTTGGCGTAGGCGCCGGTGGCGCGCTGGCAGCTCCACCGCTGCCCCGCCAGGCGCCGCGAAATGGCAACAGCCGTCTTGTCTTTGACGATCAGGGGCTTACCGATGAGCCAGGTCTGGGGCGCGTGCCCGGGCTCGGTGTAGGTCAGTGGCTTGCCGGCGCAGCCGGCCCACCCGGCCGCGGCCCGCAGTAGGTAGCTGCCCGCCGCCGCGGGTGAGGGGAAGCTGACGACGGCCTGATCCAGGGTGTGGGTCACCGTGTCGGCGGGGGAGTCGGCGGCGGCTTCGGCGGTCGCCGATTCCCAACCGCTGCCGGCGTAGGCCTGCTTTTGCGCCGGCGCCCACACGCCCGCGCAATGCGGCGCGTCCAGCGCGCCCGATGCGTCGTCAAGGCCCGGGTGCGGGCCGGTCACGACGGTCATCTGCACTGCACCGGTGACGGCGGCCATCTGCTGGCGATCCAGCAGCATGGTCGCTCCGGGTCGCGAGGTGGTCCCCGGGCCAAGCGGCGCGCAGTTGGCCGGCGCCGTCGTGGTGGCGGCGATGACGCCCAAACCGGCCATGAGTACAGCGGGTTTGCGGATCCACCCAACCCCAGCGGTCATGTCGTCCTCCCGGAACTGTAGAAGCACCCGATCGCGTTATGCGCGCAGCGAGGGTTTGATCAGAACTATAGCGGTACGCGACGAGTTATAGCGCCGACATTTTGGGCTACGCTGTGTCAGCGTGCAGCCATTCGGTGCAGCACCAGGGCATCTACGTGCAGGTAGCAAGCGCTTTGCTGCGGAGAGCCAGCGCAGTTTCTGAAAGGTCCCGCAGCCGAAGAGCCAAGTGTGTGCTTTAAGTTAGTTATTGCACTGTCCACGATGGAGTGATATCGTCCTGCTCTAACCGATGCGCCACCGCAAGCAAGGAGAGATCCGATGACCACCGCTTCGGTTACGCCGGATGGACAGAGCAGCAAACCGCCCCGGGGAACCGCCGCAGCCCCTGCGCGGACCCGGCCGACTCGCGCAGCGCGCTACCTGCTCCTCGCCGGCATCGGCTTATCGATGGTGGTGACCGGCTGCACCGTCACGGCCACCGGCCGCCCCACCGCCGCTGCGGACCTCGGCCACTGGCAGCCGCCACCGATTCCGACCACGCGGCTGGCTGATCTGCTGCTGAGCGCAAGTGAGCTCAGCGCCATCGGGCGATCCGGAGACCTGCAGGTGCGCCAGCCGGTGTCACGGATGTGGCATGACGAAGACGGTCTGGCCGACCGCAACTGCCTCGATGCCTACTCGCCGCTCGAAGCCGCCGTCTACGAGGGCAGCGACTGGACAGCGGTGCAGGGACAGGTCCTCGACGACGGCGGACCGGCCGGCGATCCGCCACCCGAGCATGCACTGGTGCAAGCCGTGGTCGGTTTTCGTGACGCCGGGTCGGCCCAGCAGTTCTTCACCGACTCCAAGCAACGGTGGTCGGCGTGCGCCAACCGGCCTGTCGCGTTCGCCAAACCCGGTGAGCCGGACCGTGTGTGGGCATTCGGCGACGCGGTTGCCACCGACACCACGCTGAGCATGATGCAGACCCGCGAAGGCGGGCAGGGTTTGGCATGCCAGCGCGCCAGGGGCGTGCGCAACAACGTCATCATCGACACGATGTGGTGTGGGTTCGATGCGGCTGACCAGGCGGCCCAGGTGGTCACCAAGATCGCAGCCGACGTCGTTGAGCAGTGACCGACCGATCGCACACCGCAGGCGAACAACACCGTGAACGACAACATCCGCAGCATGGCTGGACGCATCGGCGAGTTTCGCTTGCCTGGTGCACGGTCGGCGCGTGACCGCAGTGCCGCCGTCGGGCCGCACGACAGACCAGCTCACCGCCGCCCGCATACCCCGGCCCCGGTGGGCTTCGAATAGGGAGAATCCGACCATGACCGCCCGCACGCTCCGCATCGCCACCGCCGCAGCACTGCTCGCCATAGCGGCCGCAGCCGGCGTGTGGATGCTGCTGCGCCCCGCGAACCTCTCGCCACAGCAGCCGAACTGGGCGGCGGCCTGCGCCGACGTGCAAGCCCCCACGGTGGCGATTCCCGCACATTCGGATGCCGAGCCGCGGCTGCGCATCCCCACCCCGGAGGGATGGCAGCGCAGCACCATGCTCGACTCCGAGCTGATCCGTTACGTCGTCACGAAGCCGGCGCTGCGCTCCGGCGGGTTCACCCCCAACGTGGTTGTCACGCTGGAATCCGTGCCAGGCGGACGCGACCCACGGTCGGTTCTTGACGACGAGCGCCAGGAACTGATCCGCACCGGGGTGGGCACCAATCTGGCGGTCACCGACCAGACGCTGTGCGGATATCCCGCCCAGATGGTGCGCTACACCGCGGCGGCGATGGGTGCGATACCACCCCGCCCGGCAACCGTTCTGACCGCGGCCGCCGATCTCGGTAACAGGACCTACGCGGTCGCGGTGACCATCCAAACCACCGATCCCGACAACCCCGTCTATCGCCACGACGCCGAGGAGATCCTCACCGGCTTCCAGATGCTGCCCCCTTCCGGGGCGCCGACGTCGCTTCGCCAGTCACCACAGCAGAGAAGAGTGCCGTGATGGCCCCACGAGACGTGGTACGGATCGTCGTGGACCGCGACTCCGTCGGCGTGGCCGACGACATCGAAAACCACCGGGAAATCTGGGAATTCCCGGCGCGGGCCACGCTCGACGACCTGCTGGTGTGGCTTGCCGAGGACTATGTGGTGCCGATGACCTTCGACAGCATGTGGTGCATCCATTTGCAGCAGCGCGCCGACGCGTCTGATGGGCATCTGCTGGCGGTCATCTATGCCTGCTATCAGCGCCCGCCGGATCGGCCGTTCATCCGGTTGACGC
This sequence comes from uncultured Mycobacterium sp., assembly GCF_964249325.1. Classification (NCBI taxonomy): domain Bacteria; kingdom Bacillati; phylum Actinomycetota; class Actinomycetes; order Mycobacteriales; family Mycobacteriaceae; genus Mycobacterium; species uncultured Mycobacterium sp. The sequence goes on from NZ_CAXUCH010000138.1 coordinate 3,533, forward strand.
GGGTGTGGACCGGCGAACGTAGCCTGTTGCGGCTGGCGCGCCGGCTCGGGCCCCAGCCGCTGCGTATCCATGCCCGCTACGTGAGCAGCGACGCGATCGCGTTGAAAACTCCCGACGTCATGAAAGCCAGCCGCTACTGCACCGGTGCGGCGCCGCGGCGCCGGGCGCTGAGCCGCACGGCGGTGAGCCGAGCCAGCGGAACATGAAAGGCTCTGCACCCCAAGGGTAAACGCCGGCACGCGCTCGGCGGGTAAGGCGTCTCACCCGTGCGCACTTTGCCGGCAGCGTGGGCCGCTTCCGCGTCAGCGTCGGCCCCAGGTGGGCTGAAGCCGTGACATGAATGCCTCGATGGCGTCGGTGGCATCGGCAGACACCATGCGGCCGGCTTCGGCGGCGTCGATCGTTTCCACCGGCAGGCCCGTGGCCGCCGCAACATCGTCGACGGTCAGGGCCGCCTGCCTGCGGGCCGCGAAGAGCCGTTGTCCCACGGTGGCATACGGGGATTCGGCCGCCCGGGTCATCAGATCGGCGTAGAGCCGGCGCACGGTGCTCAGGGCCAGCACGAACTCGGGGTTGCTTTTGGCGCCGGGAGCGGCATGAGTGGTGACGGTCTCGAGCTGGCGAAGGTCGGCGAGGATCTTGGCGGCGTTGACGGCGAACTCGGGGCGTTCCGGCGGTGGGAGCGCCGATATCGCGGTGGCAGCCGCGTGAAGGCCTGCACTGATGGCCTGCAGGATCAGCGGCGCGCCCTGGGAGTCGGTGAGCAGTTCGGTCAGCTCGTCATTGCCGGGGGGTGCTTCGCCGTTGCGGATGCGGTCGATCGTTCCGCGCGGCCAGCGCAGGATGTCTTCGAGCCGGGCGCGGTTTTGTTCCCTGGGCCACCTGCGGCCCTTCTCGAATGCGATGAGACTTGCCGCGTTGATCAGCCCGTCACGGGCCAGGCCGCGCTGAGTGATCTCCAGCTCGCGGCGACGTGCCGCCACCGCCGCGCCGGCCCGCGCGATGCCGGGATCGATTTCCCTGTCCTCGCCGCCGTTCCCCTGACCCTCGTCGAGCAGCTCCGGTGCCGCCAACAGCGCGGTCGGCCCCTCCTCGCCCGAGATGGTCGCGGTCGCGGCGGCGCCTTCGTCCTCGAGGTGAAAACTGACCGCAACACCGGCGGGGTTGCCCAACGCGATCGTCAGCCCTTCAGTGATGGGCGCGGAGCGCCGGCGGGTGCCATCGATGTAGAACCCGTTGCGGCTGTCGTTGTCGATGACCTGCCAGTGACCGTCGTCGACCTCGATCCTGACGTGGGCGCGCGAGATGCGGGGGTCATCGATGCGCAGGTCGGTGTGCTCACCACGGCCGATGACGACCGGCCGGACCCGGGCCGCCTCAAAGGTGCGCACGACCGGGCCGCAGCGGATGGTCAGGTCGGGCGCTGGCGCGGCGTGGTCGACCATTGCGGAAGCTCACCAACTCTCGAGTGGCGCTGCTCGTTATAGCGGTTATGCGGTCAGTTCGGGTTCTAAGTATATCCGATGCGTGCGCCAACCCGAGTCATTGGACTCGCGAGTTGTAGCCAATTCCGCTGGCTGGGTAACCGGACAGCGGCGTCCGACTAATCCGGTCGTGGCAGGTAGCGACTTCGCGACGCTTGGGGATGACGTGTTCGGCATTGCCCAACCAGATCCCAAGGCAGACCCAAGTTATTGCGCCGCTATAACTTGAATGCTTTAATGCTATGCATGATGTCGATATCGGGGCGCCACCCACAGGGGTGGCCCGCTAACGGCGGGGGAGGCTCGCCTTATCCACTGATGCCGGATGAGCAGGTCACTGCTGCGCTCCCCCGGGGAGCCGCCACAAAGCCGGCGCCACACCGGCCCGGCGGATCGGCCATCGCGGCGCAGCAGGCTAACCCGCAGGCCGCCTACCATGCTGCGCCGCCTCCGGACGCAGCGACCATGCATGCGGCGCGGCCCGGCGCCGCGTGGGCCCGACCCGGATGGACGGCGTCACCGGCGCCGCTGGCGGGCGGTGTGCCACCTCAACCACCGGTGCCCGGAAGAGCGGGCATGGGCGGGTTTGCGCCGTTCGCGGGCCCTGGCATGCCGGCGCCGTCGTGGCTGCCACGCGGCACTGCGCGGCGGCGTTCCCGCAAGCCGTGGTTTTGGGCGGCGGCGGGCGTGGTGGCGGTGATCGCCGTTGTCGTCACCGTGGCAACCACCGCGGGCGGCGGTGAGTCGCACAGCCATCCGACTGCCCGTTCGGCCGAGCCAACCCCGGCCCCGGCCGTTCCCAAGCCGAAGACACCGGCACCGGTGCCGGTGTCGGCGCTGGCGGGTTTGCTGCCCAGTCGCGACGAATTGGCATCCGCGGCAGGGACCGGGCCAAAAGCCCAGTTCAGAACCGCCGAGGTGCTCTACCACAACACGATCGTGGATCAAGACTGCGTCGGGGCAGTGTCCATCGGTGATGACGCGTTCTTCCGGGGCAGCGGATGGACCGCCGCACGAAGCGAAGATCTCGTTCCGCCGGCGGGCAACGAAGACCGTGAACGCGCGGCATGGGTTGCGGTGGTGTCGTACCCCACGGCGGCCGCCGCGGCGGCGATGTATGCCAAAACCGTTGCACTGTACGGAAAATGCGCGGGCAAAAGCGTCAACTTGCGCGACCCCTCCAACCCGTCGGACCGGGACGCGTTCAGCATCGTGGGCCAGCCCACCGAAGCCGGCGGCATCGTTTCGGTGACGGACAACGTCGAGGGCGGCGAAGGGTGGTCCTGCCAGCGCGGACTTTCCGCGCACAACAATGTCGTGATCACCGCACAGGTGTGCGGGGACAACCTTCCCGGCGGCGTGCTGCCCGCGCTGATCAATCCCACCGCGGCGAAAGTTGACGCCCAACCGTGAGCGAATTGCCCGGCGTCATTGAAGCCCGTCATCTTCGGCGCGGGCCAGATGCGTGCACGCCCCTCCGGCGTCGACGGCCGGGGCGCTGCGCCGTCGCCGTGCGGTATTAGCCGGGCGTACGCCGCTATAGAGTCTGACCTGCCTGATCGACCTCCGGAGGAAATGTTGTCGCAGCCATACCCGAATCGGCAGCCCTACCCATATCCACCGCCGTATCCGTATCCACCGCCGTACCCGCATGCGCCGCAGGCGTATCCACCGACCCCGTACCCGTCCCAGGCCCCGACGTACGGGCCGCCTGGGGCGCCACGTTGGGTCGGCCATTCGCCGCAGACCGCCGCCGGGCACGAACCGCTGTTCCAAGTAAGACTGATGAAGCACACCGGTATCGCAGTGTTCTGGTTCAACTACCGCTACACCGTGACCGGAACCTTCGACCAGTGCGAAAACGCCATCCGCTTAGCGCAGCAACACAATCTGCTCGCCGGGTGGTGGAGTGTCGCGTCGGTGCTGGTCTTGAACTGGGTCGCGCTGGTGTGGAACCTTAACGCCCGGAAGACGCTGCGCCGCAACGCCGCCCAAGTCTTCAGTGCACTTCCGGATGCCCGGCGGGGCCGCCCCCACACCTAGCGTCGTCCACACGTGGTGGTCGCCCGCTCGGTCGGGCAGCGAAATCGCGACGTTCCAGCGCTAAATCGCTTGCGCTGTCGCTAGATTCGGTGATGTTCTCCAGCGTCGATGGGCCGGGCACCGGGAATCGACATCGCGCTGCTTCGGTGAGCCAAGGCGGCCGATAGTGACCGCGCGACGGAAGGAGCGGGTGCCGCGAGGTCGACGCCGACGTCTTCGGTGAACGGTCCTCATTGCCCGCTCGGGAATATTTCGCCGCTGAGTTGCTTCGATAAGGCCTGGCCGTAGGCTGGTTCACGCAATGGCGGTGTGTTCTCTTTGCGATCGAGCGGTGGAGGCCCGCGGGCTCTGCCATGCCCATTACATGCGCTGGCGAGCGGGCGCGCCGTATCCGGCCCCGTTGACGCGCACGCCGAAAGGCAAATACCAGACATGCACCCTCGACGGCTGCGGGCAGCCGCACTATGCGAAGGGCTTGTGCAGCCGGCACTACAAACGCCAATGGGCAGGCATGCCACTAGAGCCCGGCCCCGCACTGTGAGAGGCAAACCCAAGCGCGAAGCTGACCGTCGAAACGGTTCGCCAGATCAGGAGGCTGCACCAAAACGGCTGGAGCTACGTCCATTTGGGCGCCCGATTCGGCGTGATCGATGACGCGGTGCGCGACGTGGTGCGGGGCCGGACGTGGAAGCACGTGTGAGGGCGTGGCGGGGTCGATGGCTTACCCTATGCCGCACCGCTGTAATCCTTCGCTGGGCCCGGCTTAAGCAGGAACCCTGTCAGGCCGGTTCGACCGACAGCATGTCAACACTTGTCTCCTGCTCATCGAATGTTCCGCCATCGATGAAGAAGTGGTGCTTTTTCGAAGCGGCCAGGTATTGGGTCAGCGCTTCGCGTTTCTTGGCCAGTGCAAGGTAGTAATCCCGGAATGCTTGCGAGACATGGGCGCTCGTCTCCGGGTCTGGCGGGATGGGAATCTTGATCTCTAAGTATCGTTTGCCGACGTCCTCGCGGTTTGTCTGCATAAAGATCACCCGCTTCCACTGGTCCCGAACGATTTTCAAAGTGAACGCCCAGAGCAGATAGAAGGCGTCGAAGTGTGCCCGTGCGCCTGGGCGCACGACAATGACCTCCTTCGTAATCAACAGCTGCTCCTGACCAGGCATTAGAACGCAGAAGTCGCCGATGTTTTTGGACGTCCGCTCTGGACACAACAGGTCGAACGCCTTCAGGCCCGAGGAGTCCCCCCGCCAGAAAGTACGGGCGACCGAAATGGGCACTCGGTTGGTTGGGTTGATGTTGACCGTGCCCGCCCGCAGATCCGAAACTTTGATGTACGGGATTTCACCGACGCGCTGCTCCTGTGATGGGGAGCCGTGACCGCCACGGATTTGAAGAAGGTCTTTGGCGACCATGTCGCCGACCGTCATCGACGTAAACCCTTTGAAGGAGGGATCTTTAGTCAAAACACTATGAAAATGCTCATCGTATCGACGGTCGTAATACACGGGGACGGCGTGGCGCATTGAGACCTCTGTCGCATCTACGAAGCGTAGTGTGTCGGTTGTCTGTCCGCGACGCAAGGCTTTCATATCGGACAGCAGGCTGTCGTTGACTGCATCGACCAGCTCGCCGGTTTCATCGTCGGTCACCTTGACTCGCTGGCCGGTGGCAGGGTCAACCAGCGCGAGGAGCCTTCCGCCCTTTGTTAGTCCGCACGTTGGCGCGGTGGAGACCATAACGTTATCGGGCGAAAACCACTGCGGTTTATAGACGCTCACGAATGTTCACCCTTCTCTTCCGATCCGCGGCCCACCTTTTCAAATATGTAGAAGTTGGTTTTGGCTCGGCAGAACTCCTCGAACGCCTCCATCGGGATGTTGAGCATCCCGCGAAGTTCAAGTCGCTTCTCAAGCCAATCAGGCAGCCAGCGGTATTTATGTGAGAAAAAGTAGGTTTCAGGAAGGACGATTCCAACCCGCCCCCCGACCAGCAGAAGCCGAGATGCTTGTTCCAAAAACAGTAAGCCGATTTCCAGGTCGACGTACTCGGCTCGCGAAGAGTGCGCAGCGGCCTTGGCGATGGAATAGCCTGATGCACGGGCATCTGCGGCCCTCACCTTCAGGTCTTCACCGAATGGCGGATTAGTTACGACCACTGTGAACTGTTCGGCGATGTCTCCAGTGACCGGATCACCCAACTCCTCGAGGAGACGCGGATACTGAGTTCGCCACTGGTGATTCCGGATAGAGTCACCAAGAATCGTGTGTGTTGACCCATCGCCGACCGCCACCATCATAGCTCGGGTCAGCTTTACGCCGATGTGATCAAGGTCGACACCATAGAGGTTGTCGTTGGCCCACTTAATCAAGTGCCACCGATCCTGTTCGGCTGGAAACTCAGTTTCCTTAACCTGACGAAGTGCCTCGATGAGAAAACCGCCTGTACCGCAACCATGATCGATCACCTTGTCTTCGGACGTAATCTCTAGCGCCATGACACACGGCCGGATTACCCGTTGGGGCGTAAGGAATTGCCCTCCGGCGAGTTTCAGCGCACTCGCACGAAAGATCTGGAAGGATTTGGCGAGCAGATCAACATCATCTCCCAAGAGGCGGAAGCTGAACAGCTCTGCCACAGTCTGATAGATGGTGTCGTCGGTCAGTTGGATCTCGTCGCGGTCATCGGGGTTGAAGATCCGCGTTCGCTGACGCGCGAAGTACTCCCTGAACTGACCACGGATCGCAGCCGCCGTAACCTGTACGCGGGTCTGCGGGTCACCGTAGATGCGGAAAGGGGCGGGCTTGTCGTGGTTGCCGCTCTTGCTGGCCCATGCGTCACTCTCAAGCTTCACTAGGAGCAGATGGACTGACTCTCGAAGCTGGTCTTCTGTCCTGGTGGCACGGGAGTCGCCGACGACAACCGTTGCTAGCAACCGCTTGAGGGCACTGGACAAGGTCGCCTCGTCTGGCACCCGCATGGACGACCACGTAACCGGCGCTGATGGCGGCTTGGTCAGGTCATCGCCCGGGTCGGGAAGCGGTGCGCCGTGGACGACCACCCAATCCGACGTGTGGCTCTTGTAGACGGCCGCCGACTCTGAACCGTTGCTCCAATAACCCATCTTGGCCATCGGCTCACAGCTCAGATACCGCTCCAACTGAAGAACGCCAGCGTCGATATTGGGTTCCTTGAACTCGAACATCACCTGCAAGGCATAGGGCTGGCCGCTGCTATCGGCGAAGGCTACGAGGTCGGAGTATCCGCAGATGTCGTAGCGTTGACCGCGCTCCCGCTTCGTGAGATCGTGGGGCGTTTTGGGCACTGGCCACTCGGGCTGCCAACGCAGGCGCTCATCCGGCCATCCCATCGCTTTAAGTTCTCGTAGCACTCGCTGGCGCACCCGCTCCTCGGGGCGATCGAAGACGACGATGGTTCCTCCTGAAAACGAGCTGCTCTTTTTGAAGCCTAACATTCGGCCGCCCAAACTCGAGCTGCCGACACCTGTCAGACTGCCGACGCGGGCAGCAGGATGTGGCGGCGTAACCACCTGCCTCAGAACTGGACCGGTGGTTGGGGCGCTGTCGGCGGTTGCCGCATTTTGCAGGTGGCCACCCGCCGCGTAGCAACGTATTACAGCGCATTACGCTGCACGTACCATGGTGATATGGACAAATAGGCGAGATCACCTCGCAAGGCTCGGCGTCACCGTTGAGCAGGCGGAGGAGTCGCTCAACGATGCCGACCGCGTCGTGTTCAACCCTGACCCTGCGTCACAGAGCGGCAAGTCGGTGCGCACGATCGGCTACAGCCGCCAGGCTCGGGCTGTTTTATGCGTAGTTACCGTGACCGTGAGTGGTGTGAAATACGGCGTGACCTACGGCGCAACCGCCTTCAAAGCGAATCCCAAATACCAGCTGATTTATAAGGAGGCCGGCAATGGGTAAAGGTATCGAGCAGATTCTCGAGGAGGAGGCCGCCGCTGCCGAAGCCACCAAGGACGACCTCGACGTGGAGATACCCGCATCAAGCTCGATCACCCACGGCGGCCCACGCACGCGGGTGGTGCAGGTTCGTTTGAACGACGACGAGCAGGCCGCTCTTGAAGAACTGGCCGAGTCGCGCAACCTGCCAGTATCAACGGTGGTGCGGGAGATGATCCTCAATGCGCTGGACCCAGCGCCGGCACAGATCGCCGCTAGGCGGCGGCTCGTCGCCGAGTTCGAGCACTATCTGAATGTGGCGGGCGTATCTCCTGCCGTCGCCTTCCCGTCTGGCGACCGGGGATCGGCGCGGTGAGCGGCAGCTAGTGTCCTGAGTCATTAATTCGCTTGCTCTTGTTAGTATGGGCGATGCCGTC
>NZ_CAXUCH010000139.1:0-11309 GCF_964249325.1 uncultured Mycobacterium sp.
CGTTATCCTCACGGGTCTCCGGCTACTGCCTACTGCCTACTGCTTACTTGAGAGGAGAGCACATGGCGACGCTGAACATGACGAAGGGGCTGATTCCGTTGCCGCCGGTGCCGCGGCGGGTGACGGGCTCACGGGTGCGGGCGTGGGGGCGACCGCCGGCATCGGCATGTCCGCCGAAGGAACGCTGCCCGCCAACCCAGCCAATCCCGCCAGTCCTGCCGTCGCCGAAACACCCGCCGCCACGACAGCGGCCAGCATGACGGGGACCGCCAGCGGCGCCAGCTGGACGAAGGGCCACACGAGCATCAACGTGTGGAAGATCGCCCAGGCGAGAGCGGTCGCAAGAACCGGCGACATTCGCGGGATCTGCATCAGCATTGAGCTGACCGCATTGGCGAATGGCACCGCGGGAATGGGCCACCCGTTGGGGTAGAGCACTTTGCCGAGTGGCCAAGCGAAATTCTGCGTGTAGTCGTGCAGCCAGGCCGCAAGCTGGTCTTGCCACGACGCCGTCGTGCTGGCCTGCTGCGCGGTGGCCGAGGCATCCGCGCTGTCGAGGTGCGCACCGGACTGCGCGGCCGGGGCCATGGCGGCGGTGTGTGTTGGCGCGACCGTGGCCTCGCCGCCGGGAACGACGATCTGCGGCGCCGGTGCGGTTACCGGCACCGACGCGAGCGCAGATCCGGCCACCACTTGGTAGGTGCTCATCGTCTCGGCGGCCTGCACCCACATTCGTAGGTAGTCGGCCTCGTTCAGCGCGATCGGGATGGTGTTGATGCCAAAAAAGTTGGTGGCCACCAGCAGTGCATGAATGGCGTGATTGGCAGCAAGTTCGCCCAGGGTCGGCATTGTCGCCAGCGCGGACGTGTAGGCGCCGGCCGCTGTCTGGTGCATGGTCGCCGCGACTGTGCTCTTCGCGGCGCTGTCGACCAGCCAGGCCAAGTAGGGGCCGTGGGCGGCGACATACTGCTCGGCGGTGGGCCCCTGCCAGGCGCCGGCCTGCACCGCCGCCAGTAAGGCGGTGAGTTCGTCTGCGGCCAAGGCGTATTCAGTGCTCAGCGACGACCATGCACTGGCGGCGGCCAGCAAGGCTTCGGGGCCTGGGCCGCTGTTCAGCAAGGCCGAGTGCACTTCGGGCGGCAACGCCATCCACACCGGCGCCGTCATGACCCGCTAACCAACCGTCGCACCGACACGAAAGCCCTCCCAGGATTGTGGCGTCGAATACCGTCGAACACCTAAGTTGTCGCGGCCCGCCGCGGTTTGGTTCCCAGCCCGTTTGCGCCAGCCCAGGAATGCGCGAGGATGCAGGGATGCGGTGTGAAGTGGCGCGGGAAGCGCTGTCTGCCCGACTGGACGGCGAATCTCATGAGGTACCGGAGCAGCGCGTCGACGCCCACCTGGGATCGTGCCCCGATTGCCGTGCCTGGTTGATCGGAGTGGCCGTGCAGACTCGCCGGCTGGCCGCAGCCGATGTGGGCCACGGCCCAGATCTCGTCGACAAGATCATGGCGAACGCCGCAGTCGCGCCGACAGCACCACATCGCCGCTGGCTGCACGGGCTGACGTCGGACTACCGACGGTGGGCGCTGATTGCGGTGGGGCTGTTGCAGGTCGCGGTGGCGTTAGCGCAAATCGCCGGCGTCGATTTCGGGATGGTGTCGACCTCCGGCCATGGGGCGGCGACCGGCATGCATTTGTTGCATGAGTCCACCGCGTGGTTGCTGGCCTTGGGTGTGGCGATGATTGCCGCCGGGATATGGACCGCCGCCGCGGCGGGCGTGGCCGCGATCGCCGGTGCATTCGCGGCGGCGCTGCTGGGTTATGTCGCAGTTGACGCCTACGACGGCGAGGTCACCGGGGCGCGTATCGCCAGTCACTTGCCGCTGCTGGCCGGTGTGGTTTGCGCGTGGCTGGTGGCGCGGGAACGTGCCGGGACGAACACGCCCCGCGCAGCCGACGCAGCAGTCGACGAGCCCGTGCCGACAGTCCCCGTTGCCCGCGGCCGACGGCGCGCACATCTGTGGCCCATCAACCGGTCGGCGGCCTAGCGACAGGCAATCTACGACAATCCGTCGTAGCACATGTGGGCCCGGTTTAAGGTGAGGGACGATGACTGCGCGCAGCGACGACGAGGCCGTCACCGCACTCGCCTTGGCAGCTGCGCGCGGAAACTCGCGGGCGCTCGAAACGTTCATCAAAGCCACCCAGCAGGACGTCTGGCGGTTCGTCGCCTACCTGTCCGATGCAAGCTGCGCCGACGACCTCACCCAGGAAACCTTCCTGCGGGCGATCGGGGCGATCCAGCGTTTCTCGGGACGCTCACCCGCCCGCACGTGGCTACTGGCCATCGCGCGTCGCGTCGTCGCCGACCATCTCCGTCACGCTCGGTCCCGGCCACGCACCGCACCCGGTGCCGACCCCGAACGTCTGCTTCACCGCGACCGCCCGACCCGAGGATTCGAAGACCTGGTCGAGGTGACGACGATGATCGCCGCTTTATCCGCCGAACAACGAGAAGCGCTGCTGCTCACCCAGTTGCTCGGCTTGTCCTACGCGGACGCCGCGGTGGTGTGCGGCTGCCCGGTCGGCACGATCCGCTCCCGCGTCGCGCGCGCCCGCGATGCACTGCTGGCCGCCCTCGAACGCGACGACCTGACCGGATAGCACGCCGAGCGCGCTGTCAGTAGCGGTAGTGGTCGGCCTTGTAGGGGCCGTCGACGTCGACGCCGATGTATTCGGCCTGCTCTTTGGTGAGCTTGGTCAGATGTCCGCCGAGCGCGCTGACGTGGATGCGGGCCACCTTTTCGTCGAGGTGCTTGGGCAGCCGGTACACCTCGTTGTCGTATTCGTCGTTTTTCGTCCACAGTTCGATCTGGGCGATCACTTGGTTGGAGAAGCTGTTGCTCATCACGAACGACGGGTGGCCGGTGGCGTTGCCGAGGTTGAGCAGCCGCCCCTCGGACAGCACGATGATCGACTTGCCGGTGTCGGGGAACGTCCACAGGTCGACCTGCGGCTTGATGTTCGTTTTCCGGGCCCCGGAGCGCTCCAGCGCGGCCATCTGGATTTCGTTGTCGAAATGGCCGATGTTGCCCAGGATCGCCTTGTCCTTCATCGCCCGCATGTGCTCGAGCGTGATGATGTCCTTGTTGCCGGTGGCGGTGACGACGATGTCGGCCTCGCCGATGACGTCCTCGACCGTCTTGACGTCATAACCCTCCATCAGCGCCTGCAGCGCGTTGATCGGGTCGATCTCGGTGACGGTGACCCGCGCACCCTGGCCGGCCATCGATTCCGCGCAGCCCTTGCCGACGTCACCGTAGCCGCAGATCAGCACCTTCTTGCCGCCGATCAGCACGTCGGTGCCGCGGTTGATGCCGTCGATCAGCGAATGGCGACAGCCGTATTTGTTGTCGAACTTGCTCTTGGTGACCGAGTCGTTGACGTTGATCGCGGGAAACGCCAGATCGCCCGCCGCGGCGTATTGGTAGAGCCGCAGCACGCCGGTGGTGGTCTCTTCGGTGACGCCCTGGACCGACTCCGCGATCTTCGTCCACTTGGTCTTGTCGGTCTCGAATCGCGTGCGCAGCAGGTTCAAGAACACCTTGTGTTCGGTCGAGTCGTCCTCTTCGGCTGGCGGCACCACACCGGCCTTCTCGTACTGCATGCCACGCAGCACCAGCATCGTGGCGTCCCCGCCGTCGTCGAGGATCATGTTCGCGGGCTCACCCGGCCAGGTCAGCGCCTGCTCGCAGGCCCACCAGTACTCCTCGAGCGTCTCGCCTTTCCACGCGAACACCGAGGTGCCCTTGGGCTCCTCCGGGGTACCGTGCGGGCCGACGACCACCGCCGCCGCGGCGTGGTCCTGGGTGGAGAAGATGTTGCACGACGCCCACCGGACCTCGGCACCAAGCGCGGTCAACGTCTCGATCAGCACCGCGGTCTGCACGGTCATGTGCAGCGATCCCGAGATGCGGGCGGCTTTGAGCGGCTGCACTTCGGCGTACTCACGCCGCAACGACATCAAGCCAGGCATCTCGTGCTCGGCGAGCTCGATCTCCTTGCGGCCGAAGTCCGCCAACGACAGGTCGGCGACCTTGTATTCGATGCCGTTGCGAACGTCGGTGCTCAGCGCGTTTTCGGTGGTCGTCATGGTGTGCACCCAATCCTCGTCGATTCAACTAGTTAGCTTGCATATACATTAGTCGTGATCCGGCGCCGCCATCATGCCGGGTCAGTGCGCTTCTATGACGCCATACCGTTCGGCGACCGGGGTGAACAACCGCGCCAGATCCGCGGCCACATCGTGGTCGGCCTCCGGCGGCATCGAGACGTAACTGATCGCCAGCCGCACGATGGCCCGAGCGAGTATGCCCGCGTCATCCGCGCTGACCTTGACCCAACTGTTGATGAACGACGACGTCAGCCGGTCCGAGCAGTGCGTGATGATGGGACCGCTGTCGGTGGTGATCAGCTGCAGCAGATCCGGTTTGGCAACGCCGGTCAGCAGCGAGATCACCAGCGGGTCGGCCGCCGACTCGGTAAAGAATGCGCGAAAGCCTTCCAAGAACGCGGCGTCGATGTCGCCGACGTTGTCGTAGATCGCCGCCTCGACCAGGTCGACCAGTCGATCCGCCAACCGCAGGGCATATCCCTGCGCAAGGCCCTGGCGCGAGCCGAACTCGTTGTAAATGGTCTGCCGGCTGATGCCCGCGGCGCGGGCCACGTCGGCCAGCGTGATGGCCGACCAGTCGCGGGTCAGCAACAGTTCCCGCATCGCGTCGAGTACCGAATCGCGCAACAGGGCCCGCGACGCCTCAGCGTACGGGACCCGTTTCACATGCGCGAGGTTAGCGCTTAATACTGCGCCGCTCCTTCTCATCGCTTCGTCCCCGTCGCCGGCGCGTCACGAACGAGCGACCTCCACCATCTCGAAGTCCGACTTGGCCGCGCCGCAGTCCGGGCAGCTCCAGTCGTCGGGGATGTCGTCCCAGCGGGTGCCGGGTGCGATGCCGTCTTCCGGCCAGCCCAGCGCCTCGTCGTATTCGAAGCCGCATTGGACACACACGAATAGCTTGTAGTCAGTCATCGGGTTGCTCCTATCTGTTCGAAGTCGATCTTTTCCCGTACTCCGCAGTCCGGGCAGCACCAGTCGTCGGGAACCTCATCCCATGGCGTGCCGGCCGGAAAGCCTTCCCGCTCAGCGCCTTTGGCTTCGTCGTAGACGTAGGCGCAGACCGGGCAGCGGTAGGCGGCCATCATGCCGCCGCCCCATAACGGGCCAGCAGGTGCCGCCGCCGGCGCGGATGGACGTTGGCGCGGGTGATGTCGCCGTCGTAGTGGGCCATTACCCGGTGGTCCATGACCTTGCGCCACAGCGGCGGGAAATAGGTCAGCGCGATCATCGACGCGTAACCGCTGGGCAGGCTGGGCGCGTCGGCAAAGCTGCGCAGCGTCTGGTAACGCCGCGTCGGGTTGGCGTGGTGATCGCTGTGCCGCTGCAGGTGATACAGGAACAAGTTGGTCACGATGTGGTCGGAGTTCCAGCTGTGCTGCGGTGTGCAGCGCTCGTAGCGGCCCTGGGAGCGGCCACTGCCGGTCTTTTGCCGCAGCAGCCCGTAGTGCTCAAGGTAGTTCACCGATTCCAGCAGCGAAAAGCCGAACACCGCCTGGATGATGACGAACGGGATCAGCGCCGGGCCGAAAACCGCGGTCAGCAAGCCCCACAACACGACCGACATCAGCCAGGCGTTGAGCACGTCGTTCGACAGACGCCATGGGCTTTTGTCCAGCCGCCGCAGCCGCTGGGCCTCCAGTCGCCACGCCGAGCGCAGGCTGCCAAATACACTGCGCGGCAAGAACTCCCAGAACGTCTCACCGAATCGGGATGACGCCGGGTCCTCTGGCGTGGCCACCCGCACATGGTGGCCACGATTGTGCTCGATGTAGAAGTGCCCGTAGCAGGACTGGGCCAGCGTGATCTTGGACAGCCAGCGTTCCAGCGACTCCTTCTTGTGGCCCATCTCGTGCGCGGTGTTGATCCCGACGCCACCGAGCGTGCCCACCGACAGCGCCAGGCCGATCTTGGCCGGCCAGCTGAGCGACCCCTCGAAGCCCAGCCAGCTCAGGTCCGACGCGGTGAACAGGTACGCGCCGAGGATGACGCTGGCGTATTGGAACGGGATGTAGGCGTAGGTGCAGTAGCGGTAGTAGCGGTCGTTTTCCAGCCGCTCCATGACTTCGTCAGGTGGGTTTTGTCCATCGGGGCCAAAGCGCAGGTCCAGTACGGGCAACACGAGGTACAGCAGAATCGGCCCGATCCAGAACAACACTTGGGAGGCGGTCCGCCAGCCGGCCTGGTTCATGGCCCACACGATCGGCAGGACGATCAGCAGCGCTGTCGGCGCGATCAGGCCGAGCAGCCACAAGTAGCGCTTCTTGTCTTGCCACACCACCACGTCGGCATCGGCGTGGTTGGCCACTTCACCGGCCATATTGCCCAACCTCCTCGCGAATCAGAACACGTTGAGATTGGACAATACGGCGGTTTGCGTCTTGTGTCTAGACACGAGACCGTAATTTGTAAAACTAAGCGGCTACGGCGCCGCGGTCGTCGGTTCGGCTTCCGGGCTGGCGTCGCTGCTCGGCGGCCGGTTGGCCAGCACCGAGTGCCCTCGGCCGTAACCGACGTAGATGGCGATGCCGACCACCATCCAGACCGCGAACCGAACCCAGGTCAACGCGGTGAGGTTGAACATCAGCCACAGGCACGCGCACACCGACATGATCGGCAGGAGCGGCGACCACGGAACACGGAAACCCCGCCGCAAGTCAGGACGGGTTCGGCGCAGCGCCACGATCCCTGCCGACACCAAGACGAACGCGAACAACGTTCCGACGTTGACCATCTCCTCGAGCTTGGCCATCGGAAACACCGAGGCCGCCACCGCAACCAGCACAGCGACCAGCACCGTGATCCGGACCGGAGTGCCGCGTCGGCTTGTCGCAGCCAGCGGGCGCGGCAACAACCCGTCCCGGGACATCGCGAACAACACCCGGCACTGGCCGAGCATCAGCACCATCACCACCGTCGTCAGCCCTGCCAACGCCCCAATCGAGATGATGTGGGAGGCCCAGCGCACTCCGTTTGCGGTGAAGGCGGTGGCCAGGTTCGCGTGCCGGCCGGTGGGGGTGTCCCGCAGTTCGGTGTATCGAACCATCCCGGACAGCACCACTGAGACCGCAACGTAAAGGACGGTGACGATGCCCAGCGTGGCCAGGATGCCGCGCGGGACATCGCGGTGCGGATCTTTCGTCTCCTCGGCCATGGTGGCCACGATGTCGAACCCGATGAACGCGAAGAACACAATCGATGCGCCGGCCAACACGCCATACCAGCCGTAATGGCTGGTATGCGCGCCAGTCACCAGCGACAACACCGATTGGTCGACGCCGGTTCCACCGTGCGCGGTTTCGGGCGGGGGGATAAACGGCGAGTAGTTGGCGCTCTTGATGTAAAAGGCGCCGACGATCACGACCAGCACCACCACCGAGATCTTGATTGCGGTGACGACGGCGGAAAAGTGCGACGACAACTTGGTGCCCAGTGCCAGCAGCGTCGCCACCAGCGCGATGATCACCAGGGCGCCCCAGTCGAGGCTGTAAGAAGCGAAAGCCACTGTCTCCTTGGCGAATCCGAACACTGTCCCGAAATAGCTGGACCAGCCCTTGGCCACTACGGCCGCGCCGATGGCCAACTCAAGCACCAGATTCCAGCCGATGACCCAGGCCAGGAATTCACCGAACGTGGCGTAGGAGAAGGTGTACGCGCTGCCCGCCACGGGCAGCATCGAGGCGAATTCGGCGTAGCACAACGCTGCCAGCCCGCAGGTGGCCGCCGCAATCAAAAACGATATCCAGATGGCCGGGCCAGTGATGTTGCCGGCGGTCGACGCGGTCACCGTGAAGATGCCCGCGCCGATCACTACCGACACGCCGAACACCACGAGATCCCACCAGGACAGGCTCTTGCGCAGTTGGGTGCTCGATTCGTCGGTGTCGGCGATCGACTGTTCGATTGACTTGGTGCGCCATCCACCGGCCATGAACCGGGACAGTACCGAGTACTCTCCGGGCATGCGCGGCGAAACCACGCAGCGAAACGGCGGGAAAACAGCGATCGTCATCGGGGCCAGCATCGCGGGGTTGTGTGCGGCGCGGGTGCTCTCGGATGTCTACGAGCGGGTGACAGTTTTCGAACGCGACAACCTGCCGGGCGCCCCGGCCAACCGTAGCGCGGTCCCGCAGGGACGACATCTGCACTTGCTGATGGCCCGCGGCGCCCAGGAGTTGGAAAGCTTGTTCCCCGGTCTGCTCGCAGACATGGTCGCCGCGGGGGTGCCCATGCTGGAGAACCGGCCGGATTGCATCTACTTCGGTGCCGCCGGGCACGTACTGGGGACGGGGCACACGCTGCGTGAAGAGTTCACCGCCTATGTGCCGAGTCGGCCACATTTGGAGTGGCAGATCCGGCGCCGGGTCAGCGGCATCGCCAATGTCGAGATCCAGAAGCGCTCGGTCGTCGAGCCACGTTTTGACGTCGACGCGCGGCGAGTGACCGGGGTGCTGCTGGATTCGGCCCCTGAAGGCGAATTCGTCCCCGCTGGTCTCGTAGTGGACGCGACCGGCCGCGGTAGCAGGCTGCCGGTCTGGTTGTCGCAGTGGGGTTTCCAGCAGCCCCGCGAGGAAGTGGTCGATGTGGGCATCGGCTACGCGTCACACCAGTTCCGCATGCCCGAGGGCGTGATTCGGGAACGGGTTGTGGTTTGCGGGGCGTCTCGTCAGCAGCCGCTGGGGTTGGGCATGCTGGCCTACGAGGACGGCATCTGGATTCTGACTACCTTCGGCGTCGCCAAAGTTCAACCGCCACAAATGTTTTCCGAGATGCGTGTGCTTGCCGAGAAACTGCTGCCCGCACACTTCACCGCCGCGCTCGAGCAGGCCGAACCGATTGGGGAGGTGGCGTTCCACCGCTTCCCGACCAGCAAGTGGCGTCGCTACGACAAACTGGACCGCTTTCCGGCAGGGATCGTGCCGCTCGGCGATGCGGTGGCCAGCTTGGATCCCACGTTCGGCCAGGGGATGACGATGACCTCGCTGCAGGCCGGTCATCTGCGACGCGCGCTCGCTTCTGGCCCGGGCGGCGACTTGGCGCGCGAACTGAACCGCGCCACCGCCAAAACGACCTACCCGGTGTGGTTGATGAACGCTATCGGGGATCTCACCTTCCACCACGCCGGCGGCCCGGCACCGTGGTGGTATCACCCCGTGGGTGAGTTGTTCGACCAGTTCCTTGGCGCCGCAGAGACTGATCCCGTTCTGGCCGAATGGTTTTTGCGCAGGTTCTCGCTGCTCGACAGCCTCTACATGGTTCCCTCGCCAGCGCTGATCGCCCGGGCCGTCCGCCACAACCTGCGTCTGTGGCTGGCCGAGCGCCGACAGCTGTGGCGGGAGCGGCGCAGCGCGGACGTCCGTTAATTCACAGGCCCACGGTGGCCCGGAACAGCTTGCTCGGCTCACGCGCGATCAGCCTGATCGGCCCGTCGTCAGCAGCCACCCACGCCGCCATGCCGCGGTTGAGCGTCAGCGCCCGGGATTTCCCGTGCACGGTCGTCGAACCTTCGATGGACAACAAGATTTGGGGACCGTCATGGCGCGACGGCGCGTCGACCTCATGGCACAGGTGTTCGCCGTCGAGCGTCAGCACCGAGGCCGCGAACTCGGCTGCCGGGGTGTCGTAGATGAGCTCGAGTCCGTCGCGGTGAACCGGCGCCCGCAGCTGCGCCTCGGTGGTCGGGCTGAAGTCCAGCACCCGCAGCAATTCCGGCACATCGACGTGCTTGGGCGTCAGCCCACCGCGCAACACGTTGTCCGAGTTGGCCATTACCTCCACCGCGACACCGCGCAGATAGGTATGCAGATTGCCGGCCGACAGGAAGATCGCCTCACCGGGAGAAAGGCTGATGCGGTTGAGCAGTAGAGCTGCCAGTACACCGGCATCGCCCGGATACTGTTCGCCGAGCTCCAAGACAGTCTTGGCTTCCGCGGCGAATTCCGTTGTCCCGGAAGTGAGGTAATGGATCGCACCTTCGATCACCGCAGGTACCAACACGTCGATGTCGGGCTGCGGCGCAGTAATCCAGGTGGTGAACAATGCCCGCAAACCGTCGGCATCGGTTTGGTCGTTGAGCAATTCGATGTAGGGGTCTAAGTCCGAGACCGCCAACGCGCGCAGCAACTCGATGGTCCGGCCCACCGGACGGAACCCGGCCAGCGCCTCGAAAGGCTGCAGCGCCACGAGCAACTCGGGCTTATGACGGTTGTCGCGATAGTTGCGGATCGGTGAGGAGACCGGAATACCGAGCCGCTCTTCGCGTAGGTAACCCTCGATCGCCTGCTCGGCACTCGGATGGGCTTGCAGCGACAGCGGCTCGTCGGCGGCCAGCACCTTGACCAAGAACGGCAACGCATCACCGAACCGGGCGCGGGCCGCCGAACCAAGTTGGCCGTCCGGATCGGCGACCAGCGCGTCCAACAGTGAACTCTCGCCGTCGTCGGTTTCGAGCCAGGCCGGATCGGCCGGATGTGCGCCGAGCCAGAGTTCGGCCTCAGGGTGGGCAGCCGGCACGGGCCGGCCGGTGAATTCGGCGATAGCGGTCCGCGATCCCCAGGCATACGTCCGTATCGCCCCGCGTAGCAGTTCCACCGTCTTTATATCCCCGTTTATCCGCGCACCAGTCGCATGTAAACAGCAGCCATCTCCAGCCGGACAGCCAATATTGCCAGTTGCTGCTCGACGCCGAGCCCAGTTGCCGCGCCGGCGGACGCCTCCTGCAGGTCCGGCACATCCTCAGCGGTGACAAGGTCGACGTCGAACCCGCCTACTCGGGCCGCGACCACCGTCCGCTCGGCAGCCAGGGTCAGCGCTAAAACCCGCAGCCGCTCGGGAAGCGGTCCGTCGATTTGTTCGTCGTGGAAAAGGGCGTCCGGGGCATGGGGGGACCCTGCGTGCAGCGCCGCTACCGCGTCGGGAAGCCCGGTGGCGGCGACCACCTGGTGGGCGATGCGCAGCAGGACCGAAGACCCGTGGCGGGCCAGGGCCAACGTGGCAGCGCAGTCACCGGCGAGCGCGACGCGGTGACCGGACATGCGCTCGGCAAGCGCTTTGCCGGGGTTGGTGAACACTTCGCGGGCAGCGCTGTTGCGCAGTGCTTCGCTGTCGCGTTCGTCCGCCATCCGTCCCAGGT
>NZ_CAXUCH010000140.1:0-11250 GCF_964249325.1 uncultured Mycobacterium sp.
CACCCCGACAGAGGAAGGCATGAATGACATGCAGATCCCTACCCAGTACTCGACCGGCCGAACGGTGACGACTCACCGGCCGTGCGCGCGTAGCTGGTACAGACCTCGCGTGGTTGCAACGGTTTTGCCGTCGGCGTCGCTCACCACCGCCTCCAGGGTAAAGTCCGCCTTCCCGCGTTCGGCGGCTTCTGCCTCGATACGTGCGATGGTTTCGTCATCGAGGCTGGCTTCAGCGCGCAACTCGGATTTCGCCATACCGACGAACTGGATGTCGAGACTTTTGACCAACGGGAAGTACTTGGCGCTGTCAAAGGTGCTCAGCGCGATAACGCCGCCCAGGATTTCGGCCACCGTGAACTGAACGCCGGCGTAAACCACGCCGAAGTGGTTGCCGTTGCCCTCGGCAGGCACGGTTGCGGCGGCGTATCCGCGGCGCGCCTCGACGACCCGCACCCCCATTTGGTGGGCAGTCGGGATGGTGGATTGCATTGCACCGTTCATCATGTCGGCGAGCTGCGCGGCGTCCCGTCCGGCTGTCATACCCGGACATCCTAGTCAGGTGCTACCGCTTTCACGCCGACGCACCACGATACGGCCCCCTCGCTTGGGAGTGAACGCGACGCCGCGCGCATGCCATTTCTCACCCGGAGCCGTAGTGGTTTCAATGATGAAGCGGCGCAAGACTGTTCGAAGCACAACGTCCATCTCCATGTTGGCGAACGCCGCGCCGACGCAACGTCGGGTGCCGCCGCCGAACGGGATCCAGGCGAAGGTGGGTGGCTTGGTGCCGATGTAACGCTCCGGGTCGAAACGCTCCGGATCGGGGAACACATCGGAGTCGTCGTGTATCTGGGAGATGCCGATGACGATCGAGTAGCCGCGGGGAATAACCCATTCACCTAGCTGGTACGCCGGCGCGTAGACGCGACGACCAGCGAAATCGATGACGGTCCTGTTGCGCTGCACCTCCAGGATCGCCGCCTGGCGCAGTTCGTTGTGCTCGGTCTGGGCTTCTTCGGCCAGTTGCGCGAGCACATCGGGATGTCGGCTCAGCCGTTCGAATGCCCATGCCAGCGTGGCTGCGGTGGTTTCGTGACCGGCCGCCAACAGAGTCAATAACTCATCTCCAATGTCCTTGCGGGACATGGGGGAACCGTCCTCGTACGTGCTGCGCAGCATCAGCGCGAGGATGTCGGTGCGGTCCTCGAAGTTGGGGTCTGCCCGCTCGTCGTCGATCAGCTTGTCGACGACGGCGTCGTACCGCCGCCGCCACTGGGCGAGCCGGCCCCATGGACTGTACCGGCCGTACGTCCGTGAGGGCTTGGGGAATGCTGCCAGTCGGGATCCCAGCGTGACCCATGGCGGGATGATGCGCCGAAGCTCATCGAGTTCCGCACCGCATGCGCCGAACACTGCTCGCAGGATCACGTTGAGGGTGATCCGCATCGTCGAGGGGAGCGTCGGAAACGCTTCACCTTCAGGCCAGCGGGCAATATCACGCAGTGTCTCTTCTTCGAAGATGCTCTCGTAGTTCTTGATGCTCTTTCCGTGGAAGGGCGGGGCGAGCAGTCGCCGCCGCCGTCGGTGGTCGTCACCGTCGAGCGCGAACACCGATCCTGATCCCAGCAGCCGGCTCAGGTTGGGTTGGATGTTGCCGAGTTCCTCGGGACTGGTGGTGAACACCTGCTTGGCCAACTGCGGGTCGGCGACCGCCACGGTGCTCCCCCAAACGGGGAGGGTGAAGGTGAACACATTGCCGTAGCGGGGCACCAATTGACGCATGGTCCATCGCCGCGACAGCGAGAACGCAACCCCCAGAGCGGGTTTTGGGATCCGGACCGCCGGTGGCAACCTGACTGCAGGCGGCGCTGCGGCGGAATTGGCGTCGACGCTCACTGCTTCGCTCATGGCGGTCCGCTCCCAACGCTTGTGTGGTACCGCGGTGTACCACAGCCTTCGGGTACGGTACCGTGTGGTACCAGGTCGTTGCAAGGGTTATCAGAGCAAGGGGCGCGGACGTGACAGCTCTGGCCGACGACGCGGCTCCGGTCGACGTCGACCCGTTTCGGCGTCGGTTGCTCGACGGCCTTGCCGCCTCGATCGGCGAGCGGGGATACCGGGCCACCACGGTCGCCGACATCGTTCGGCACGCTCGTACCTCCAAGCGCACCTTCTACGATCAGTTCCCCAGCAAGGAACAGTGCTTTCTGGAATTGCTGCGCGCCGATACCGAGCGGCTCAGCGATGAGATCCGGACTGCGGTCGATCCCGAGGCGGATTGGCAGCACCAGATCCGTCAGGCGGTCGAGGCCTACGTCGGCAGCATCGAGTCCCGGCCGGCCATCACGTTGAGTTGGATCCGCGAGCTTCCTTCGCTTGGCGCCGCCGCGCGTCCCGTGCAGCGTCGGGGGTTAGAGCTGTTGACCAACCTGCTCGTCGATCTCAGCGGCAGTCCCGGCTTTCGCCGGGCCGGCCTGCCGGCGCTGACCCCGCCGTTGGCGGTGATCTTGTTGGGCGGTCTGCGAGAGCTCACTGCGCTCGCCGTCGAAGACGGTCACGACATTCGCCGGATCATCGAGCCCGCCGTGGATGCGTCGGTAGCACTGCTGGGCCCGCGGCATTAAAGCGGCAATCACGCCTCGAGGAACGTGCGGAGTCGGTCGAGCACCAATTCGGGCCGTTGTTCGACGATCCAGTGGCCGACGCCATCGACCAACTCCAGCTCGAAGTCGCTTATGCGCTCGGCGTATCCGCGCAGTAGATCAGGCGTGATCACCGGGTCACCCATACCATGCAGCCAGCGAACCGGCACATCGACTCGCGCATGGTCGTATTCGCCGCGCAACCAGCGCATTGCCTCTGTGGTTTGAAAGCTGCGATACCAGCGTGACCCGGCCACCGCATGCCCAGGCTCGCGCATGCAGTCCGCGTAGATCTGGAGGTCATCGTCGGGCAGCGTGAACCCGGCGCCTACCCATGACACCAGCATGCGGGAATAGCGAGAGTTGGAATGGGCGATCAGGCGAGGACCGATGACGGGCAAACAGATCGGGATCTGGTACCAGAACCGCCACAAATGCCGGATCATCGTCAGGTCGCGAGAAGCCCACGGGCCCACCGTATTCAGCCCGAAAAACCCGCTCACCTTCGCTGGATGACGCAGCATCATGATGAAGGCGACGGGCCCGCCCCAGTCGTGGGCGACCAGCTTCAGCGGCCCAACGCCGAGCCGCTCGACGACCTGTGCTAAGTCGTCGGCCATGTCGTTCTTGAGATAACGCGAACGTGGCGCCGAGCTCCAACCCGCGCCACGCAGGTCCGGACACAACACCCGATAGCCGTCCGCGGCCAGCGGACCGATCAATCCATGCCACTGCCACCATTTCTGCGGAAAGCCGTGCACCAGCATCACCGCTGCGCCGTCGGCAGGACCGGCATCGGCGACGTGGATCGTCACATCACCGGATAGGTCGATAAATCTGTGCTCGACACCGTCGAGAACCGGCAAGCTGACCATGAGGTGACAACGTAGCCGAATTCAATCACCGCCGAGCACGAACTCGACACGCTGCGCGCAGATCTCGGCGAGATCAACACTGTCCATCGCAAGCTTGGTGTTCAACCGGACCAGCGCAACCGCGAGCAGCAGCGCAGATGTCACGTCGCTGAACCGCAAATTGGTCAGTCGATGTCCGGTCAGCCGCTGGTAGCGGTCGATGGTTTCTTCGCGGCTCGGCGTGCCGGGCGCCGGCGCGTGGTCCTCCAACTGCTGGCCGCCGACGGCCTTCAGGGCCGCGCCGACGCGGTGTTCGATTTCCTGGTCGCCTCCACCGCGCTGCGGGCGCTGACCGTCGGGCTGCGTGATGCGCAGAAATTCTGCGACCGAACCGCGGAAGCCCTTACCGCGCCGGCATATTCGCTGTGGCACTCGGGCGCTTAGGGCGTCCAGCACCATATGGTTTGCCCGCCTGACAGCGATTCGGCGCAAACAGGAATCGCTGATAGCCGGGCACAACGGCCATCCCCGAAGACGCGGCCAACTCCCGCCCTCTGCGGCGGCCGACTCGGCCTCCTGCACTGCACGCCGCGGTGAGTTCTTGGGCGGGAGAGTCAGCTTGACGATCTTGCGCACCACGGTGCCGAACTGGCGCAGCAGCGGCCCGCTGTTGTACCGGATGCCGTAGCGTTCGCAGATCACCAGGACCTCCGGCGCAATCTCTGCGTAGCGCAGCGCCGGCATGTCCGGGAAGAGGTGGTGCTCGATCTGGTGCGACAGATTGCCGGACAGCAGATGAAAGAGCTTGCCTCCGGTCAGGTTTGCCGACCCGAGGATCTGGCGGAAGTACCACATGCCGCGGGACTCGTTTTGCGTTTCTTCGATCGAGAATTCCTGCGTTCCGTCCGGGAAGTGACCGCAGAAGATGATCATGTAAGACCAGACATTGCGGATCAGATTGGCCGACAGGTTTCCGGTGAGCACGAACGGCGCAAATGGTCCGGCCAACAGCGGGAAGGCGACGTAGTCCTTCAGCAGTTGCCGGCGGGTCTTGCGCCAGATCCCTTTCAAGGTCTCGCGCTTGTCGGCCAGCGAGATTTCACCGGCGCGCATGCGTTCGGTTTCCAGTTCGTGCAGCGCGACGCCGTACTGGAACAACGCCATCAGCAGGAACGCGTAGACAGGGTTGCCGAGGTAGTACGGATGCCAGCGCTGGTCTTCGCTCATTCGCAGGATTCCGTAGCCGATGTCGCGGTCCATCCCGACGATGTTGGTGTGCGTGTGGTGCATGTAGTTGTGTGAGTGCCGCCATTGATCGGCCGGGCACGCGGTGTCCCATTCGAAGCTGCGGCCAGAGATGGACGGGTCGCGCATCCAGTCGTATTGGCCGTGCATGACGTTGTGCCCGATCTCCATGTTGTCGAGGATCTTCGACAGCGCGAGCATCGCGGTGCCGGCCAGCCAGAACGGTGGAATGATCCCACCGAAGAGCATTGCGCGTCCGCCTATTTCGAGGGCGCGCTGTGTCTTGATGACGGTGCGGATGTAGTCGGCGTCGCGTTCGCCGAGATCGGCCATGACGCGTTCCTTGATGGCGTCGAGTTCGCGACCGAAAGCCTCGGCTTGTCCGGGGGTGAGGGTGATGGTGGGCTGTGACATGACTTCTCCTTGGGGCTTAGAGGACCAGTTCGACATCGCCGACCGGCACCGACACGCAGATCTGCACGTCGTCGTCAGGTGCTGTCGATACTGCGCCGGTTGTCAGGCTGCGCACCGCTCCGGCGGTTTTGCGACGGGTGCACGTGTGGCAGATGCCCATCCGGCAGCCGCTTTGCGGTGACAGCCCGGCGGCTTCGGCCTGCTCGAGTATCGGCCGTCCGTCGTCGACGGTCTCGATACCGCTGTCGGCGAAGGTGATTCGCCCACCTGACGCCTTCGCGGGCGACTGGAACGTCGGCGCCACGAAGCTTTCCGCATGGGCGTTCGGGCACTGCTCGCGGACCGCCTGAATCAAGGCCGGGGGCCCACAGACGTACACCGCATCCGGTGCCCGCATGGCGGCATCCAGGTGCTCCGCACCGAAGCGACCGTCCAGGTCGCCGGTGCCCGACCGGGTGTAACCGTGCAACACCCGCACCCCGGGCATCCCGGCGAGCTCGTCGCGGTAGCACGCCTCGGCCGGGTTACGCGCGTAGTGGACGAACGCGATCTCACCGTCGTGGCCCTCGGCGACCAACGTGCGCAGCATCGCCATCACCGGGGTGATGCCGCTTCCCCCGCAGACGAACAGAATCCGCCGTGGCCGCGTGGCCGGCAGCACGAAGTCGCCCCCGACGCCGTCCAGGCCCAGCACCATGCCGGTCCGGGCGCGCTCATACAGGTAATTCGAGACCAGTCCGCCGTCGTGGCGACCGATGGTCAGCTCGAGGTGGCGAGCGCCCTCGGCGTTGGCCGGCGAATAGCAGCGCGTGTGGCGACGGCCGTTGATCTCGACTGCGAGGTTGACGTACTGGCCGGCCTTCAGGTCAGCGGTGAAGGCGGCGTTGGGCGCCAGCGTCAGGGTGACGCTGCGCGGGGTGGCTCGCCGCACATCGCCGCCCTTGGCCCGCGCCTCGCCCAGGGTCCATGTCGGCGCCACCAGCTCGGTGTAGCGGTCGACGCCGTGCGGACCGGTCAGCAAATCGACCAAGCCGGATCCGGCCAACCGCTGCTGCAGTGTCCGCGTGATCGCTTCAGTGAACATATGTACACCGTGCGCCGTCGTCAGCCGGCACGTCAAGGTCATATGGCACTATGTGGTAGTTTTCACACGGTGAACGGTCGTACGCCTGACTCACGACCACGGCGGTCGGGTCATTCCCGCAGCCGGGAACGCCCCTCCCGGGAAGAACGCAAGGAGGCCACCCGGCGGGCCATCGTCGCGGCCGCGCTGAAGCTGCTCGACGACCGCAGCTTCGGCAGCCTGAGCTTGCGCGAGGTCACCCGGGAGGCCGGGATTGTGCCCGCGGCGTTTTATCGTCACTTCGAGTCGATGGAGGCGCTCGGGCTGGTCTTGATCGACGAGTCGTTTCGGACCTTGCGCGACATGCTCCGTGGCGCTCGGGCCGGCAAGCTGGACCCGAATCGGGTCATCGAGTCGTCGGTGGAAATCCTCGTCGCCAGCGTCACCGAACGACGCGAGCACTGGCGTTTCATCGGGCGCGAGCGCTCCAGCGGGGTAACGGTGCTGCGCTATGCCATCCGTACCGAGATCCGGCTCATTACGTCTGAGCTGGCGACCGACCTCGCCCGCTTTCCCGGCTTAAACGGGTGGAGCACCGAGGATCTCAACGTGCTGGCCACGCTCTTCGTCAACTCGATGATCGTGATCGCCGAGGCCATCGAAGACGCCCAGAGCGCCGAGGCGCTCGCGGAGATCAAGCGGATCGCGGTTAAGCAGTTGCGGATGATCGCAATCGGCGTGGCCGACTGGCGCAGCAGCCCCTGATCAGAAGCTCTCCAGGTTCTCCGCGCAGCGTTGCAACACCGACGCCATGCTGCGCCGCGCGGCCCGTGAAATGCCTTCAAGCATGGCGGCTTCCACACCAAACACGGCGTCGTCACCGGTCGCCAGCAGCCGTGATCCGCGCCGGGTCAGACACAGCGCGCGGGCCCGGCCGCGCGGCGGCGCATCGACAGTTTCGATTAGCCGGGTCGCTCGAAGCCCCGCCAATACATCCTGCAGAGACTGCCGCGTGACAAAGCAGCGCCGCGCCAGCTCGGCGGCTGAGGCGTCGGGGTGATCGGCGAGCGCACGTAGCACCGCATACTGCGCCATCGACAGTCCGGTCGGTTTCAGCGCAGCGTCGCATCGGCGCCGCAGCGCTTGCTGTACCCGCTTGACGAGGTAGCCAACGGCACGTTCCGTCTGGGATTGCTCCATAGACAGGTACCTTACATTGCAGTACCTTTTTGTCAGGAACCTTACATACTGGATGAGGAGGCAGCGATGACCGTCATTCGCGAGCACGCCGAGCACCCGACCCTGATCAATGTGTTCACGGTGGAACCGGAACGAGCGCGCCAACTTGCCGAGCTGTTGTCCACGGCCACCGACGAGGTGATAAAGCACCTCGATGGCTTTATCTCGGCGAACATCCACGTCAGCACGGATGGCACTCGGGTCGTCAACTACGCGCAATGGCGCGATGCCGAGGCATTCCAGGCAATGTTGCAGAACCCCGCGGCGCAGAAGCACATGGCAGAGGGCGCGCGGCTGGCGACTGCCTACGACCCGCACCTCTACACCGTCGAGTCGGTGCATACCGCGGAGGTATAGCGGCGAATCATCGCCGCGGCGATGATGAACCGATGGGCATCAGGATGCGGGACCTGCTCGGCAGTGCGCTGGAGTCCCTGCGTTACGAACCCACCGAGAAGAGGTTGCGCGCTTACCTCGACCGCGAGTTGGTCGCCGACACCCGTCATGGCCGTCTGGTTTGGGAGCCGCGGCGGGTGGTGCCGACGTATGCGGTGCCGGTCTCGGATCTGTTGGCGCGACTTGAGCCCGTCGAAACCCCGCCAGATGGCAGCGACCGTCCGGTGCTCGACCCGAGCATCCCGTTCGCGGCGCACACGTGTCCAGGTGTGGTGTTCGACGTCGCGGTCGATGGGGCACGGCGTGCAGCGGCCGCGTTCCGGCCCGACGATCCCGACCTTGCGGATTACGTCGCGCTAGACTTCGGCGCGTTCGAGTGGCTGGAAGAGGACGAGCCGGTCGTGGCCCACCCACACGACCCGTTCAAACGGATCGACGTCCTGAGCAGCACCCGGCACGTCCGGCTGGAATTGGACGGGCGGCTGCTTGCCGAATCCTCGCGACCGATGTTGCTGTTCGAGACGCTGCTGCCGGTGCGGTTCTACCTACCGCCCGCCGACGTGGTGGTCGACCTTCAGCCGAGCGATACCGTCACCTACTGCGCGTACAAGGGTCGAGCCTCGTACTATTCGGTGCCCGATGGTCCTGCCGATGTGGCGTGGACCTACCACCAGCCGCTGCACGACGCCGAGCCGGTGCGCGACCGGATCGCCTTTTTCGACGAGCGGGTGGACGTCGTCGTCGACGGCGAGCGCCGGGAACGCCCGGCCACCCAGTGGTCACGGTGACGGTTACGTCGCCCAAAACCGGCAAGTTGACGGACCTCACCGGTCCGGGGATCACCGACCGGTGGGGCGTCACGTGCGCCGATCTGGGCGCATCGGTGCGGGCACCCAACGACACGCTGGTGTCGGTGTTCGGCGACACCTTCTCCGGCCCGGAGGTTGGTAGCGGCGATTGGCGTTCGCCGGTGATCCTGATCGGCAGCGGCGACGCCACCCATGAGATCAGCTATCAGCGCGCCGGCGGCGAGGATCCCGCTTATGCACGGCAGTTGTGGCACTACGAGCACCGCGACAGCGGTGCGACCCGCCGCGGCATCAGCACGGTGATTCCGTCCGATCTGTTGCGGTTGGACGACGCCCTTTATCTGCACGCGATCGTCAACCGCGGTTTCGGCAACGTCGTCTGGACCGAGATCTGGAAATCTGACGACAGCGGGATCTCGTGGCGACACTTGGGTGATCGAGCGAAGTTCAGCGCACGGCTGTACCGCGGCCACGCGCAGTGCTGGTCCTGGGACTACGACCCCGACGACGGCTGGGTTTACGTGGCATCCACCGGCTTTCAGCGTGACAAAGGCATCATCGTAAGGCGTGTTCGTCCCCGCGGTATCGGAGACCTTCGCCAGTACTCGGGTTGGGGAGTGGGGAACGGTCGCTGGTCGTGGGGCCATACCCCGACCCCAATCACTCCCCACGGCGAAACCTGGGGTGAGCTGTCGTTGCGCCGACTGGCCCAGGGAAAGTGGATCCTCGGCGGATTTCTGTCGTCTCACTATGCGCTGGGATACCGGGTCATCGACTCCCCTACCGCGGTGTCCGACGCACCGGTACAACTGCCGATCGTCGGGACGGGATGGGACGCAGAAGACCACGCGGACAACCGGGTCGCGCAGCTGTACGGCGGATACGTTCTTCCAGGCTCACGAGTCGATGTCGCCGGTGGCGTCGGGCTGGCGGTCTCACAGTGGAACACCGCGCACGGTTGGCCCTACCGGGTGATGCAGTTTCGGGCGACGCTGCGGGACACGACCGTTTCGGGGAGCAGCGCTGCGGATCAGATCAGGCTCTGAATGCGATCACTCGTCGACGACCTCGAACAGCGAATCGCCGTCTTCGGGCGTCCCACTGACCTGGCCACGATGCGCGCGGCCGGGAGGTTCCTCGGTCGGAAGTTGCTCGTCGGAAGCGGTGTCCAGCACGTCGGGTTGCTCGGCGGCGAGTTTGTCGTCGAGGGACGGGCCCTCGCGCTCTTCGCGTTGGGTCATGCCAAAGCGGTCAGCCTCGCTCCAGTGCTCGGGCGGGTCCACCACAATGTCGCCGTCGTCGTTGCGGATCTCGTCGGAGTCGGTTGACTCGCTTTGATTTAGGGTGTCGCCTGGACCGCCCTCCTCGGGGAAGTCCGATGGGTCGACAAGTTCTTCGGCATTGTCTGTAGCCATAGGCCACGGTTGCCCCTGGTGCCGGGCGACTAAACCGCGGTCGCGTTCCTCCGCGGGCCGCTCAGAAGTTGAGCGGGTAGCCGCCGCTGACCTTCAGCGTTTCGCCGGTGATGAAGGATGATTCGTCGGAGCAGAGATACAACATGGCCGACACGACGTCGTCCATGGTGCCGAGCCGGTGCACCAGCTGGCGCTCCCGAACGATGTCTTCGACCAGCGCATGCGGCAGATCGGCGAGCGCATTCTCGGTGTTCATCAGACCTGGAGCGATCGCGTTGACCCGGATTCGGTCCGGGGACAGTTCGTATGCAAACGCGACGGTCAAGCCGCGCACCGCGAGCTTGGAAACACCGTACGGGCTGATGTTCATGAAACCGGCCATCGACGAGATGTTCAGCACCACACCGCCGCCGCGCTCACGCATCGAATCACGGCATGCCAGAGTGCAATTGACGACGCCGATCACATTCACCTCGAACAGACCGCGCAGGTCGTCGCGGGAAAGCACGTGAAACGGTTGGTTGTACTTCGTCAGATGACGGCCGGCGTTGTTGATCAAGACGTCGATGCCGCCCAGCTGTTCGAGCGCTGTACCGACGGCGGTGTTCACCTGGTGTTCGTCGGCGACGTCGCATGTTACGGCGATCGCCTGGGCCCCTTCGGAGGTCAACTCGGCGACGGTGCGATCTGCGGCCGAGCGGTCGATATCGGCGATTGCCACGCGGGCGCCCTCACCGGCTAGCGCACGGGCGAAGGCTCGCCCCAATCCTGTCGCACCACCGGTGATGAATGCGGTCTTCCGCTGGAATCGCACGGGGCAACGGTAGCGCGGTTACGACCTGTATCCAGGCACTATTGCGTCAGCTACCGGGGCGCCCGCCACATCGGCCACAGGGTCGGCCCGCCATCGGGTCGCACGATCTCCCCGGTGACCGTGAAGCCGAAACGTTCGTAATACGGCACGTTGTCGGGTTTGCTTGACTCCAGATACGCCGGACAGTGCTCGGCGTCGCAGCGGTCTAGCCGTGAACGCATCAGGGCCTGGCCGAATCCGCGGCCGCGGACGGCGGTATCGCTGCCGATCACGGCGAGATACCAGTGCGGTTCCTCGGGGTGGTGGCGCTTCATCAGATCGATCGCGGGCGCGCGCGACGCGATCGATCTGATGAAGCG
>NZ_CAXUCH010000141.1:0-7769 GCF_964249325.1 uncultured Mycobacterium sp.
GGCGGCCGGTACCTGTACGACGATGGGCGCCGCGTAGGGGCGTGGGTGTAGTCGGGCAATTCGGCGGTAGTCTGGCACGTCGTGTACCTCAAGAGTCTGACGTTGAAGGGCTTCAAGTCCTTCGCCTCACCAACGACTCTGCGTTTCGAGCCAGGCATCACCGCGGTGGTGGGTCCCAACGGCTCGGGCAAATCCAATGTGGTCGACGCGCTGGCCTGGGTGATGGGCGAGCAGGGGGCCAAGACGCTGCGGGGCGGCAAGATGGAAGACGTCATCTTCGCCGGCACCTCCTCGCGGCCGCCCTTGGGTCGCGCCGAAGTCACCGTCACCATCGACAACTCCGACAACGCGCTGCCGATCGAATACTCCGAGGTCTCGATCACCCGCCGGATGTTCCGCGACGGTGCGAGCGAGTACGAAATCAACGGCAGCAGTTGTCGGTTGATGGACGTGCAAGAGCTGCTGAGCGATTCGGGCATCGGCCGCGAGATGCATGTCATCGTCGGGCAGGGCAAGCTAGAGGAGATCCTGCAGTCGCGGCCCGAAGACCGCCGCGCGTTCATCGAGGAAGCCGCCGGGGTGCTCAAGCACCGCAAGCGCAAGGAAAAGGCTCTCCGCAAACTCGACGCGATGTCAGCAAACCTGGCCAGGCTCACCGACCTGACCACCGAGCTACGCCGCCAGCTCAAACCGCTGGGCCGCCAGGCCGAAGTGGCCCGCCGCGCCCAGACCATCCAAGCCGATCTGCGCGACGCCCGGCTGCGGCTGGCCGCCGACGACATCGTCACCCGCACGACCGAATTTGAAGACGCCAGCCAAGCCGAGGCAGCGTTGCGCCGCGAGCATGACGAGGCCTCTGCCCGATTAGCGGTGGCATCTGAGGAGTTAGCGGCACAAGAGGACGCCTCGGCCCGCCTTTCTGAGCGCACCGATTCAGCCCAGCAGACCTGGTTTCGGCTGTCCGCGTTAGCCGAACGGGTCGGCGCCACCGTGCGCATCGCCAGCGAGCGCGCCCAGCACCTCGACGTCGCGCCGGCCGCAACCGGTGGGCCCGACCCCGCCGCGCTGGAGGTGGAGGCCAAGCAGGTGGCGACGCAAGAGCAGCAGCTGTTAGCAGAGTTGGCCACCGCGCGTACCGGGCTGGAGGCGGCCCGCGCCGAACTGGCCGGGCGTGAACGCAGCCTCGCCGACGCCGAAAAGGCGCACCTGGCGGCGGTGCGGGCGGAAGCCGACCGCCGCGAGGGCCTGGCCCGGCTGGCCGGTCAGGTCGAGACCATGCGCGCGCGGGTGGAATCGATCGACGACAGCATCGCGAAGTTGGCGGAACGAATCGAAGAGGCAGCTGCGCGCACCCAGCAGGCCTATGCGGAGTTCGAAACAGTGCAGGCTCGGGTCGGCGAGTTGGACCAGGGCGAGGTCGGCCTCGACGAGCACCACGACCGGATGGTCGCCGCCTTGCGGCTGGCCGACGAACGAGTCGCTGAACTACAGGCCGCTGAGCGCGGCGCCGAACGGCAAGTGGCTTCACTGCGCGCCCGCATCGACGCGCTGTCGGTAAGCCTCGAGCGCAAGGACGGCGCTGCCTGGCTCAGTCAAAACCACAGCGGGGCTGGTCTTTTCGGATCGATCGCCAAGCTGGTCAAGGTGCGCTCGAGCTACGAGGCGGCGCTGGCCGCGGTACTCGGGGCGGCCGCCGATGCGCTGGCGGCGGACAGTTTCGGTGCGGCCCGCACAGCGATGACCGCGCTCAAGGAGGCCGACGCCGGTCGCGCCGCCATCGTGCTGGGCGATTGGCCGGTACAAGACCACATGCCAGCGGTTTCGCTGCCCAACGGCGCCGTGTGGGCCGTCGATCTCGTCGAGGCACCGCCCCAGCTACGCGGCGCGATGAGCGCCATGCTCTCCGGGGTCGCAGTGGTCGGCGAATTGGCTGCCGCACTCGATCTGGTGGCCGCCCACCCGCAGCTGCGGGCGGTCACCCTCGACGGCGATCTGGTCGGGGCCGGGTGGGTCAGCGGCGGTTCGGACCGCAAGCCGTCCACGCTGGAACTCACCTCGGAGATCGACAAGGCCCGCGCCGAGCTGTCTGCCGCCGAGGCTCAGGCCGACGAACTAAGCGCCGCGCTCTCTGGCGCTCTCACCGAGCAGGCCGCCCGCCAGGATGCCGCCGAGCAGGCGCTGGCGGCGCTCAACGAATCCGACGCCGCGATCGCGGCCATCTATGAGCAGCTGGGCCGACTGGGACAGGATGCCCGCATTGCCGAAGAGGAGTGGGGCCGGCTGCTGCGCCAGCGCGAAGAGCTGGAAACCGGGCGCGCGCAGACCGTCGAGGAGCTCAGCGACCTGGAGACCAGACTGCGCAATGCCGAACAGACTCCACACGGTTCGGCGAGCGAACCCATCGACCGTGAGCACATCGACGTCGTACGCAGCTTGTTGGAGACCGCCCGGGCTGCCGAGGTGGAAGCCCGGTTGGCGGTGCGCACCGCTGAAGAGCGCGCGAATACCGTTCGCGGGCGGGCGGATTCACTG
This sequence comes from uncultured Mycobacterium sp., assembly GCF_964249325.1. Lineage (NCBI taxonomy): Bacteria > Bacillati > Actinomycetota > Actinomycetes > Mycobacteriales > Mycobacteriaceae > Mycobacterium > uncultured Mycobacterium sp. The sequence goes on from NZ_CAXUCH010000141.1 coordinate 2,533, forward strand.
CGCCGTGCCGCTGCTGCTGAACGCGAGGCACGGCTGCGCGCTGAGCAAGCTCGCGCTGCTCGGGAACGCGCGGCCGCCGTGGCCGCGGCAGTAGCCGACTGTGGACGGCTGCTGGCCGCGCGGCTGACCCAGGTCGTGGATGCCGCCTCGCGCCGTCGCGACGCGTTATCGGTTGAACGCCAACAGCGTTCGGCTGCAATGGTGGCGGTTCGCGAGGAAGTGGACGCGCTGCGCACCCGCATCGCGGCGCTCACCGAGGCGCTTCACCGCGACGAGGTGGCCAAAGCGCAGGCAGCGCTGCGCATCGAACAGCTCGAGCAGATGGTGCTCGAGCAGTTCGGGATGGCGTGCGACGACCTGGTCGCCGAATACGGCCCGCAGGTCCCGCTGCCACCCACCGAGCTCGAGCTGGCCGAGTACGAGCAGGCCCGCGACCGCGGCGAGCAGGTCACCCCGCCGGCACCGATGCCCTTCGACCGGCCCACCCAGGAGCGCCGGGCCAAACGCGCCGAACGCGAACTGGCCGAACTGGGTCGGGTGAATCCGCTGGCGCTGGAGGAGTACGCCGCACTGGAGGAGCGCTATAACTTCCTAGCCACGCAGCTAGAAGACGTCAAGGCCGCCCGCAAGGACCTGCTCGACGTGATCGCCGACGTCGACGCGCGCATCCTGCAGGTCTTCAGCGATGCCTACGCCGACGTGGAACGCGAATTCCGCGCGGTGTTCGCCACCCTGTTCCCCGGCGGGGAAGGCCAGCTGCGGCTGACCGATCCCGACGACATGCTCACCACCGGCATCGAGGTAGAGGCCCGGCCGCCCGGCAAGAAGATCAAGCGGCTGTCGTTGCTCTCCGGCGGCGAGAAGGCGCTGACCGCGATGGCGATGCTGGTGGCGATCTTCCGGGCCCGGCCGTCGCCGTTCTACATCATGGACGAGGTGGAGGCGGCGCTCGACGACGTGAACCTGCAGCGGCTGCTCGACCTGTTCGAACAACTGCGCACCCAGTCCCAGCTCGTCATCATCACGCACCAAAAGCCGACGATGGAAGTGGCCGATGCCCTCTACGGCGTGACCATGCAAGACGACGGCATCACCACGGTGATCTCGCAGCGCATGCGCGGCCACCAAGTGGACCAGCTCGTCGGCAGCTCACGATAGCCAGGAGTACATGGTGTCCGGCGCTTTGTGGATCGCCGTTGCGGTCGCGGCCGTACTGGTCGTCATCGCTGCGGTGGCCGTTGGCCTGGTGCTGTACCGACGGCGCCGGATCAGCCTGTCGGCCCGCCAGCAAGCGAGCACGCTTGACCGTTCCGGCGGCTACACCACGTCGTCGGGTATCACCTTCACTCAGACGGCACCGCCGGACCGCATCGACACCACCGGCTTGCCCGGCGTCGGCGACGACGCGACCGTCCCGCGCGACGCCGTCAAACGTCCGATCGCCGACGTCCAGCTGCCCGAACCCGAGACCCAGCAAGTCGAGGCACCACCGGTCGCACCCGACATCGGTGCGATCGCCCCACCCGAGGGACGCCTGGAACGGCTACGCGGCCGCCTCGCCCGATCACAGAACACTCTGGGCCGCAGCATGCTCGGCCTGCTCGGCGGCGGCGACCTCGACGAGGAGTCGTGGCAGGACGTCGAGGACACCCTGCTGGTGGCCGACCTGGGCCCGGCGGCTACTGAATCGGTGGTATCGCACCTGCGCAGCCGGCTCGCCACCAGCAGCGTGCGTACCGAGGCGGACGCCCGCACGGTGCTGCGGGAGGTCCTGATCGCCGAGCTGCGGCCCGAGCTGGATCGCTCCATCCGCGCGCTGCCGCACGCCGACCACCCGTCGGTGCTGCTCGTCGTCGGCGTCAACGGCACCGGGAAAACCACAACCGTCGGCAAGCTGGCGCGCGTGCTGGTGGCCGACGGCCGGCGCGTCGTGCTTGGCGCCGCCGACACATTCCGAGCAGCCGCGGCCGACCAACTGGAAACCTGGGCCGCCCGCGTAGGCGCCGAGGTGATCCGCGGCGCCGAAGGCGCCGATCCTGCCTCGGTGGCCTACGACGCCGTCGACAAGGGCATCGCCACGGGCGCCGACGTCGTGCTGATCGACACCGCCGGCCGACTGCATACCAAAACCGGGCTCATGGACCAACTCGGCAAAGTCAAGCGGGTGGTCAGCCGACGGGCGGCGGTCGACGAAGTGTTGCTCGTGCTGGACGCCACCATCGGTCAAAACGGGCTGGCCCAGGCGCGGGTATTCGCCGACGTCGTCGACATCACCGGCGCAGTCCTCACGAAGTTGGACGGAACAGCCAAGGGAGGCATCGTTTTCCGCGTCCAACAGGAATTGGGCGTGCCAGTGAAACTGGTGGGACTCGGTGAAGGACCGGACGACCTCGCCCCCTTCGAGCCTGTGGCCTTCGTCGACGCGCTGCTGGGCTGACTCCTCTCCCGCAGTGAGAATTACGTTACCTCGGCGAAACGTTGAGGCACTAACGCCGCAACAACCTTTGCGCATTGTCTGACAAGGTCATCGGTCACCTTTGGTGGCCGGGACTGCGCTGATGCGGAGGTGATGTCGAGTGGACCAATTCCCAACCATGGGCATTCCCAATACTGGCGACACCGCCTGGATGCTGGCGAGTTCGGCGCTTGTGCTGTTGATGACGCCGGGCTTGGCGTTCTTCTACGGAGGGATGGTCCGCGCCAGAAGCGTGCTCAACATGATCATGATGAGCGTCAGCGCGATGGGCGTCGTGACGGTGCTGTGGGTGCTCTACGGTTACTCGCTGGCCTTCGGCGACGACGTCGGCAACATCGCCGGCAGGCCAACCGAGTACTGGGGACTCAAGGGCCTCATCGGTGCCAATGCCGTCGCCGCGGATCCAAGCACGCACACCTCAGCAGTGCAGATCCCGTTGGCGGGCACCATGCCCCACGTCGTCTACGTCGCATTCCAGCTGATGTTCGCGATCATCACCGTCGCGCTCGTCTCCGGCGCGGTGGCCGACCGGATGAAGTTCGGCGCGTGGACAGTATTCGCCGGACTGTGGGCGACATTCGTCTACTTCCCGATCGCGCACTGGGTGTTCGCGGCCGACAAGTTCGCGGCGGCGCACGGCGGCTGGGTTCTCAACAAACTGCACGCAATCGACTTCGCCGGCGGCACCGCGGTGCACATCAATGCCGGGACGGCCGGGCTGGTGCTGGCGATTGTTCTCGGTAGGCGGCACGGCTGGCCCAATGTGCGGATGCGACCGCACAACCTGCCTTTTGTGATGCTCGGTGCCGGACTGCTGTGGTTCGGCTGGTACGGATTCAACGCGGGGTCGGCTACCAGCGCCAACGGCGCTGCGGGCGCCACGTTTATCACCACCACGGTCGCGACCGCCGCCGCCATGCTCGGCTGGCTGCTCACCGAGCGCGTCCGCGACGGACACGCCACCTCGCTGGGAGCAGCGTCGGGCATCGTCGCCGGCCTGGTCGCCATTACGCCGTCGTGCTCGTCAGTCAACGTGGTGGGCGCCTTGGTGATCGGCGCACTGGCCGGCGTGTTCTGCGCGCTGGCGGTCGGGCTGAAATACCGATTGGGCTTTGACGATTCACTCGACGTGGTCGGAGTGCATCTCGTCGGCGGTCTGGTGGGCACATTGTTGGTCGGCCTGCTCGCCGCCCCGCAGACCACTGCCATCGCCGGTGTCACCGGCGTGTCGCCCGGCTTGTTCTACGGCGGCGGGTTCGCTCAGCTGGAACGCCAAGCAATCGGCGCTTTCAGTGTTCTCGCGTATTCGGCTGTTGTCACCGCTATCTTGGCTTTGATCCTGAAATACACCATCGGGCTGCGCCTGAGCCCAGAGGACGAAGCCTCAGGCATCGATGAGGCTCAACACGCTGAGAGCGGCTACGATTTCGCGGTCGTCAGCGGTTCGGTTCTTGGTCGTCACGCCTTGGAGGGAAGTGGATATGAAGCTGATCACCGCGATCGTGAAGCCGTTCACGCTCGACGACGTCAAGACCAGCCTGGAGGAGGCGGGCGTCCTGGGGATGACGGTGAGCGAAGTCCAGGGGTACGGGCGGCAGAAGGGTCACACGGAGGTGTACCGGGGCGCTGAGTACTCCGTCGAATTCGTCCCGAAGGTTCGAATCGAGGTTGTCGTCGACGATTCCATCGTCGACAAGGTCGTCGACAGCGTGGTTCGGGCGGCGCGCACCGGCAAGATCGGCGACGGCAAAGTGTGGGTCAGCCCAGTAGAAACCGTTGTGCGGGTACGCACCGGTGAGCGTGGACCCGATGCCCTATGAGGTCGGCCACCAGTATTTGATCCGACCCGCATACCATGAGACCACGCAGGTCAGATCCCGTCCCAGACTCTCGATGGGAGGGCCCGGCTCCTGAAAGTGCCCGTCCCGCAATCGATTTGGTCGCCGCACGGGACCGCCTGCTAGCGCGGGGTCCGCACGAACTGGATTCGGCGGCAGTGCGGAAAGCGTGGCAGGATCTACACGAGTCCTGGCTGACCACCAAGGCAACCGAGATTGGCATCACCGGCGACAGCGGCTTCGCGATCGTCGCAACCGGTTCTCTGGGCCGAGCGGAGCTGCTGCCTCACTCGGACCTCGACCTGATGTTGCTACACAACAACATGCCCGCTGAGGTCGTCCGCCAGGTCGCCGACCTGTTGTGGTATCCATTGTGGGACGCCAATATTCGCCTCGACCACTGCGTGCGAACTGTCGCGGAGGCGCTGGAAATCGCTGGTGCGGACATCTCGTCGGGCCTGGCCATGCTGGAGGCACGCCACATTGCCGGCGACGCCGCGCTGTCGGAGCTCTTGATCGACGACGTCCGGCGGCAGTGGAGGAGCGGGATCCGTTCTCGATTCGGCGAACTCGTCGAAGCAGCCCAGGCCCGTTGGCGCCGCACCGGCGAAATTGCACACCGCGCCGAGCCCGATCTGAAATTCGGGCGCGGTGGCCTCCGCGACATCCAGTTGCTCGACGGGCTCGCTATAGCGCAGCTCGCCGATCGGCAGGCGCTCCGCACCCCGGAGACCCTGGCGGGTTCGGTGGACTGGGCCTGTCGGGCGCTGATCGACGTGCGCACCGAGCTGCATCGGGTGTCCGGCCGCGGCCATGACGTGTTGTTGGCCCAATACGCCGACGACATCAGTGACGCCCTGCAGCTGGGTGCCCGGTGTGACCTGGCGCGCGTGCTGTCGGACGCAGCTCGAACCATCAGCTAC
>NZ_CAXUCH010000141.1:7779-11159 GCF_964249325.1 uncultured Mycobacterium sp.
GCGGGATGTCGGCCTTGCGACGACGACGACGCCGGCCACTGGACGACGGTGTGGTCGAGTACGCCGGGGAGGTCGTGCTGGCCCGTGACGCGCGACCAGAGAACGACCCCGGTCTGCTGCTGCGGGTGGCTGCCGCGTCCGCCGTTGCGGGACTGCCCATCGCGTCTGCAACGCTGAGCCGCCTCGCCGACACCGCACCCGAGTTGCCCACCCCGTGGCCGGCCGACGCCGTGGACGACCTATTGGTTCTGCTCGGTGCCGGGCCCACCGCGGTCGCGACCATCGAATCGCTCGACCGGGTTGGCCTGTGGACCCGGCTGCTTCCCGAGTGGGCCGCCATCCGGGATTTACCGCCCCGCGACGCGATCCACACCTGGACGGTGGATCGTCACCTGGTCGAGACCGCAGTTCGGGCAAGTGTATTCGCGACCCGGGTGGCGCGGCCTGACTTGCTGATACTCGCTGCACTGCTGCACGACATCGGCAAAGGGCGCGGCACCGATCACAGTGTGATCGGTGCGGAGTTGGCCACTGTGATCGGCGTCCGGCTGGGCATGTGGCCGGCCGACGCCGAAATGCTGGCGAGATTAGTTCGTCATCACCTGCTCCTGGCCAAGACGGCCACTCGACGTGACCTGAATGACCCCCAAACCATCGCGGCGGTCGCCGATGCAGTCGGGGAAGATCCGGTTCTCCTCGATGTGTTGCACGCCTTGACGGAGGCTGACGCGCTGGCCACCGGTCCAGGGGTGTGGAGTGAGTGGAAAGCCGCGCTGATCAGCGATCTGGTGCGCCGCTGCCATATGGTGATGGCCGGGGAGAACTTGCCGCACCCGGATCCCATTGATCCCGAATATCTTTCGCTGGCCGACGATCACGGGGTGCACGTGGAGGTCAGGCAGGGTGATGGCCCGCGTTACCACGTCGTGATGATCGCCCCCGATGAGCGTGGGTTGCTGTCGAAAGCTGCGGGCGTGCTGGCGCTGAACTCGCTACGAGTGCACTCTGCCGCGGTAAACATCCACCAAGGTGCTGCGATCAATGAGTTCGTGGTGTCGCCGCTGTTCGGGCCGCCTGCTGCGGCCGAACTTCTCCGTCAGCAGTTGGTCGGTGCGCTGGCCGGCGACATCGACGTGCTGCGAATGCTGGACCGGCGTCGAGAGGGCGAAGCCCACAGCTACCCCGTCGGGGACGTCCCGACCGGCGTGCCGGCCCATCGGCCAACCGCTACGCCGCGCATTCTGTGGTTCGGCGGCACGCCCGAGCGGCTAATCGTGGAAGTTCGCGCGGCTGACCGGACGGGCTTGCTCGCGCAGCTTACTGGCGCCTTGGAGCGCGCCGCTGTCGACATCGTCTGGGCGAAGGTCACCACGGTTGGCTCGATGGTGGACGACGTGTTTTCTGTGGTGCTGCCAGCCCAGGCGGGGGAAGCGTCCGAGGATGTGCAAGCAGCGGTGGAACGCGAGCTGTTCGCCGTGTTGGGCACCGCCGTGGTGGACAGATCCGTCGACTACGCGACCTGAGGATCAGCGCCGCACGGTCGTTTCAGGTTCCGTCAGACGAGGACTGTTTTGGGCATCACTGTGGGCTTGACTCCGTAGCGCGGCGTGCCGAAGCCATCCCGGCCGGAACCGTTGCGACCGGCGTGTTTTCTTCGGGAGCAACGGTCCAGCCGGAGCCCTCGAACTCCGCGGCAGCGCTGGTTTCCGGAGTCGCCGCCGACCAGGTCGCCGGCACCGACAACTTGCCCACCAGGGACGCCTGGCCCGTACCCGCCGCGACCGGCGCCGCGCCAAAGCCGCCGCCCGCAGGCGCCGTCGCGCCCGCGAGGACTCCTCCGCCCAAGCCGGCGCCCAAGGGGGTGACGTCGCCGACGGTGACGCCTGCTGGAGCATTCGCAATGAAGTGTCCGAGGGTCGCACCCGCCGAGATCATCATCATCGTGCACCAGGACGCGGTGACATCGGCCGAGTTAATGCTGTTGAAGACGATGCCGGTGTTCATGAGGTCATTGAGACCTTGCCAAACCGACGTTCCCGAGGTCGCATCGGCCGTCACCGCGCTGAGCGGGCTGGCGAGCGCTCCCTGCGTGCCGGTGAGGCTCGACAGCACACCGTTGAGCCCCGATGCCGTCGCATTGCTGTTCACGGCATTGGTGACCGCGGCAGCTTGCAAGCCAGCGCCGCCTGGGTTGGTGTTGTCCGCCGGCGGTGTCACCGGTTGCAGCTGCGCCGCGGCCGCTGATTTGGCGGCGTAGGCGTACAGTGCGGCGGCATCTTGTGCCCACATCTCACCGTATTGAGCCTCGTTGGCCGCGATCGCCGGAGTGTTCTGCCCCAGAATGTTGGTCGCCGTCAGCGTTGCGAGCTGCGCCCGATTGGCAGCGATCAGCGGTGGGGGCACCGTGGCGGCAAATGCCGTCTCGTACGCCGCCGCCGATGCAATAGCTTGCGAGGCCGCCTTCTGCAGTTGCCCTGAGGTGGTGTTCAACCAGGTGATGTAGGGCTCGGCCGCGGCTGCCATTGCCGCCGCCGACGGACCCTGCCAGGCGGACCCGGTGAGCTGGGAGATCACTGATTGGTAACCAGTCGCCGTTGTGCTCAGTTCAGAGGCCAGGCTGCTGAACGCCGAGGCGGCGGCCACCATCGGGCTCGCCCCGGCGCCGGCGTACATGAGGGCGGAATTGATCTCCGGGGGTCGCGCTGCGAAATCAAAAACCATTTCCTGGGATCCTGTTCTCGATTCAATCGATTGCGGTTGGTGGTTACCGGGCCAGCGCTGGCCGCCCGAATTCCTACACGACCGTCGGCTTGGGCATGACTTTCGGTTTGACGCCGTAGCGCGGCGCTCCGAGTCCCATGCCGCCGCGACCGGCCGAGGCGACCGACGGCATACCGGCCGGCATCGTTGCCACTGGGGCGGCGGTGTCCGGCGCGACGGTAGCCCAGCTTTGAGCCGCCAACCGCACGGGAGTGCTCGCGGCCGAAACTTCGCCGACCCAACTGGGCGGGACTGACATGCCGCCGATCGAGGACGCCTGGCCGACCCCAGCCAACACCGGCGCCGCGCCGACCCCCGCCGCTCCACCGACGCCGCCGGCTCCCACCGGGTCAACGATGCCGGCCAGGTCTGCCAAGCCACCTTCGGCACCCTCGGCGGCTTCTGCGGGCAGAGCGCTAAGGAGACCGCCGCCGCCCATACCAATCAGGTCTGAACCCGCCGACGCCCAGTTGCCGACCTGGATGTTCGCCAGGTTGGCGATCGGACTGCTCAGCGGCGAATTACCGAGCGTCTGGGCCAGGCTTTCCAGGATGTCGCCGAGGCCCGTGGGCTGCGCGGCTGCCGGCGCCGCGGCCGTCGACGCGCCGGCCAGTGAGCCG
>NZ_CAXUCH010000142.1:0-11076 GCF_964249325.1 uncultured Mycobacterium sp.
GGTGTCGCCGCAGCAGGCGGGGTGGCCGTCGGTGCCGGCCCGGCCACGTAGGTTGTCCCCGCTTCGCTGCTGGGGGCGTGGGTCGGCGTTGGGGCAGGCGCAACCTCGGCGGCCGGTGCGTGCGAGGTATCGAACACGGGCACGTGGGCATTCGCGGGGGATGTCGACGCGATATTCGGTGGCGGTGCAGGTGGTTCCGGCATTTGGGGCTCTACCGGAGCCATGGGCGGCACCGCGTTCGCGGCCGCCGACATCGGCGCGCCCATCTGCATTCCGTGGTCGAAACTTTGCAACAGGCTGTTCGGCGTCAACCCAGCCGGCGCAGCTGGCGGCGACACCGATGGCGCCGACGGCATGTTGGGTGCTGAGACGGGCGGAATGGCGCCCGTAGATATAGGCGGTGGGGCAATCGGTCGCCCGACCGGCATCGACACTGGCCCCGGGGTTGTTGGGCCGCTTTGGCCGAGGTTTGCTGTTGTGCCAGACGATTGTGTTGGCAAGTTGGTGCCTGGTGATGCAGGTGTCATGGCCGGTGTTGTTGGGCCGCTTTGGCTGACGTTTGCTACTGTGCCCGGCGATTGCGACAGTCCGTCGCCTGATGGTATCGGGTTATCCAACGGTTGCGTGCTTGCAGGCGTGCCGGACCGATTGAGCACTGTTTCCACTTGCTGTCGGACCATATCTTCGTTGGGGGATCCGAACCTACCAGTGAGGTCGATCCCGTGGTTTTTGGCAAATTGCCGAGCCGACAATGGTATGCCTCGCTGATCGAGGACCTTCTGAATCTCGTTAAACACGTTATCGACATACGGCGCTGCTTTGACATTGGCCTGGTTCTGGCAATCCAACACGACATCGACGATTTTACCCATTTTGACCGGAACGGGATCTTTAGAGCTTTGAATGTGCTTAATTCTGGAATTTCCATCTACGGCAATCGTGTCGAGTTGGCGTGTTAACTCAGTACCAGAGTCGTAGGCGGACTGGTACGAAGACTTGATAACGTCGTTTGTTTCCGCAACACGACGATGATGCTGCTCGCCGTTGTAGTGAGCTTCCCGAATGTCGTCCGCAGTGAAGCCTTCTTGATTGAGCAGCGAGGTGAACTGCTGCTGCGCCAGCACGTTAGCAAAGTCGTCATGTGCGACTGCGTTATTGGCGCGACTGGTTGGCACGTTACTAATAATCCCCAAACCCCGCGGTCGCTGGTGGCCCACCAGGATTTCCGACCAATCTTCATGGGCCGAAGCGCTCATTTGCACAACCCATCTATCTTCGCTATATGGGAGTCTACGGCATGGCGCAATGGGTCTAGAGCCACGTTGGGCTCGTCGCTGAGGGTATGTATCGCGGCTTGTTCATACGAGTTGGCGAGCGAGCGCACAGCGTCAGCCAGGTCCCTGGGATTTGCGGGTTCGACCGTCAGACGCTCCAGAAGGTAATCCCCCGCAACATAGAGCGACAGGCGTTTCATCGTAGCCGCCGCGAGCGAGCCAACCGGGTCCCCCTCGAAGTCCGGTCTATGAGTGTTCAACGCTACTTCGTTTTTTGCGTACTTGTACGCAAAGCAAACATCCGTTTTAGCATTAGCGATTTGTTGATCGGTGTATGAGGGCGCGGTCGGGGCTTGCTGGTGCTCGTTGTGCGGCACTGGGCGGAACCACCCAATAATACCCGCCGCTACGCCGATGAGCGCGATCACCAGAGCGACGAACCTGGGCCAGCGGGAGGCCTTCCGGAACATCATAGGCCGCGCCATGTACGGTACCGACGGGCTACGGGCTGATGAAGCCGGTGAGGCTGTCGGGGCAGGTGGCCAGGTTGACGGCCCGGCGCCGGGGGAAGGCCAGGAGGATAGTTCATTTGCACTGCTGCTCGATGGTGATTGTCGCGTCGTCAGCCGCGCGCAGCGATGCATCAAGATCAGTCTTTTGCATGTCAGCCATGTAACCAATTGCAATGTCCTGGTACGCATTAGCGAGCATCCGAATTGCGCTGGCGAGACCGGGAGGTGTGGCTGGCTCTTCGGCTAGTTTGGTGAACAGATATCCACCACCACCGTAAATTGCTAGACGCGCATTCGCTAGGACTGCGAGAGTTGTTGGATCGTCGCCTTCGTTACGGCTCGTATTCACCCCTACAGCGCGATGTACTGTGCGGTAAGCAGCACATATTGTGTTTTTCGCGGCAGCGATTTGCTCCTCGGTGAACGCGGGCGCACCTGGCATTGACGTGGGCGGGTTGCCTGGAATGGCTGGAATGGGTCGCAGCCAAGCCGCGACAGCTATACCTATGGCGACGAGTGCAACAGCTAGCGAGGCTAGTGCAATCAGGATGGGCCGCCGAGTCGGCTTGCGCAATCCCACCGATGGCGCCATGGGCGGCGTAGGCGAAAATTGAGGCGACGGAGCAGAGAACGTTGGTGGAGGGGCTGGTCCAGGCCAGCCCGATGCGGGAGGAAGGCTGGAGGACGGCGTATCCGACATGGGCGCGATGGTAATCGATCATGACCCTTTTGGGTATTCAGCTTTGCTTCAACGTACTTGAGTTAGACCGCCGAGATACGCCAACGGGTAGGAAAGTCGGAGCGGGGATTGATAGCCCGCGAAGAAGCACCGCCGTTCCGAGTCGGAGGCTTGGCGAGCCGGTCCAGGGCTGCTAGTAGACAGCGGCTAGTTCGGTCCGGGCGACTTTCTCGGCAGCGAGTTTGACGGGCAGGGTTGGGGTCGGTGGTGGCCGGGACCGACTAGTTCATGGCGTCGGTCACGGTGGTGAACGTTTTACTTGTCGACGCTGGAGGCTTCAGCTTCGATGTGACCGATCAGGCGGGATGACGGGTTGTCATTGTTGACGGCGCATTGGGCAACCGCCGGTTTTATGCACCTATGAAGCGGCGGCAGAAGAGCGTTTGTACAAAAACCGCTCGTCGGGTCGGACCGTCTGGCGGCATTTCTTGGAGGATGGAACCGCCTCGCCAAATCGAGGTGTCCAAAGGGATACTCCGAGCTACCAACACCTGAGCCTCCTTCGGGCACGACTGCGCGGTCGTCGTTCAATTCAGTTGCCGGGTGCCACTTGCGCCCGGTCACGCCGCGATTGAGAGGGTGGGATTGGAGAGGTTTTGGCCACGATCTACATTACGTGCCCCAGGGGGTAGTCGGACAGCTTAGCCGACGCCTTCCCTCACCATCTTTTCAATCTCCTCTACTGATTTCGACATCAGGTGACTGAAAATTGTGGCGTTTGAAGTGGGCAGGATGGCGGAACCGCGAGAGGTCTGTAGTTCCACAAAGTATTCTCGATCAGTCGCGGTGATCCGTACGCCTGGTTTCATCCCTTGCGAGTGGAGGTCATATCCGAGTTGTTTGGCTCCAATCGCCGTACGTGTTACAGATGCCCACGACCAAATAAGATATATTTCCGCTAGTTCAAATGTTGAGAATTTCGCGGTTTCATTATACCGTTGGCCGCGGTCGTCGACTTCGTCGACAGTCCACCAGTTACGGTCCCGTCTCAGATGGAAGGATTGGTCGTCGGATTTAAAGAGGATTTGACAGTCGGCGCAATCAGTGGTTACCGATACATGCGTCATGCCAGCCCTACTCGTCCAGTCAATCCAATTCGCGGATAAGCGCGAGAAATCAGCCATTAATCCTTCACCACTCTTAGATATCCCCAGTCAATCAGGGTCTGAACATTCGCTTTTTGATCTGGTGGAGCGATAATTCGGTATTGTATGCCGCCGCCGGGCTGGTGGAACCACGGTGCAGCTTGGGACTGTTCGATATTCCAGCCGGGTGGGAGCTTGGCGGGGTCTTCTACGACATAGCGGTAGTACGGCTTCATGGCACTTTCTGGGGGGAGTGACAGTTGTGCGAAGGGCGTTCCCTCGGGGGCTAGGTAGGCCCCTCCGGGGTGACCGAAGCGGCCCAGCTCGGTGCCTGCCGGTAGGTGCGTGTCGGGGACGACAGTGCCGGGTATGGCATATGGCTTGCTGGGGAGGCTGTCGTCCGGGTAAATGAGGCTGCCGTCAGCTCTGGTGAATTCTGGGCCGGGTTCGATTGGGTGATAGCCGTTGAATAGCGGTGAATCGGAGGGCAACGGATGCGGCACCTCACCGCCCGGTGCGCTGTGCGGACCGCCCGCTGCCAGCGCTGACTCGTGCGTCGTTGGCGTTGGATGCTCGCCGGTGGTAAGCGGAACGGGGTGATCGGAGGTGGCAGTGTGCGGCAGGGGTAGCGGGTGGTCGGTTGCGAGGCTCTGGGCGGCGGCTTGGGCGCGGGTCTCGGCCGCGGCGAGGGCGCGGGGGAGGACGTTGTCGGAGGTGATGTCGGTGCCCGAGGCGAGCGTTTCCCGGGTGAACAGGGTCTTGAGGCCTTGCCAGGCGGCTTCGCCGCCGGCCTTGAGTTCTGGTGCCCCGACAGCCAGGGTGACGGCGCTTAGGAGGGGTTCATCGGTGGCTTCGGCGCGGCCGGGGTCGAGCGTGCGGGTGGCGATGAGCTTGCCGTCTTTGAACGTGTAGTAAGTCTGGGTGCCCTGGTCGATGATTTCTCCGGTGCCGTTTTTGAGCTGACCGGTGACCTGGACGGGCTGCCCGTCGGCGGTGTAGCCGAACAGGAAATGGCCATCGGGGCTGGTGCGTAGCGTGCTGGGATCGATGTTGTTGTAGTCGGGCAGGTTGCCTAGATTGTTGAGCGCGTCGGCGAGATTCTTTTTGAGCTGCGGCAGGCTCGCAAGCGCGGCCTGTCCTTCCGGGGAACCGGGGCCTTTGGTATAGGCGGTGGCCAGGGCGTCGTCGATGCCCTTTTGCGCCGCACGCACCTTGGCCATCTGGTCCAGCACAGCCTGATTGGTGACCCGCTTGATATCGGCCAGGTGGCCGGCCTCGAGCCCGGACGGTGGAATGGCACCAGGGACGTGGTCTTTGGGCTGTTCGGCATCCACCCCGTGGATCCCATCGGGGTCGTATCCATCGCTGCGCAGGTTGGTCAGCGACTTCTGCAAGTAGTCCGAGTAACCGGCCCGGATCGATTGCAGTTGGGCGAGCGTGGACTTGGTGTCGTCAATGGCGGTGTGTTCGAGGCTGGCGATCAGTTGATCAACTGCCTCTTTGTCCGCAGCCGAGAGGTGGCCGGTTTTCTCGAGTTCTTCGGCCGCACCTATCTGTTTGTCGATGTCTGTTAGTTGCGCCTCCAGCGTCGAGATCAGCACAGCGCAGGTGCGTTGCGCCTCGGCGAGGGTGGCCGCGATGCTTTCCAGATCGACGGCAATCTTGGGCAGTTGGGTGGCCTGCCCCCGCAGTGATCGGATGGTGCGTTGCACTTCGGCGGAGTCGTTGATCGGATGTTCGCCGTTGTCCCGGTTCCACGACGCCTCAAACCGCCGATAAGCCTCCACAAACGCGTTGTCGGCCTCGGCGGTGCACTGACCGGCGTTATGAAACGCCTGCCCAAGCTCCGCGATCTGCGCCGGGCGGCCACTTTGCAGGCTGGCATTAACTTGCCAGGGATCCCCGCCAGCCGCAGCGATCAGCTTGCCGAGGTCTATGTTCTGTAGCTGCACCGCACGTCTCGCAACGCCTTCGCGTTGTGACTTTCCATCTCGGTAAACAACGCCGCCGCGTGATTCGCTTCACTGTCGACGTTACCAAGGATCTCCCGACGCCCCTGCAGGGTCAGGACGTGACAAGCGTGGGCGGCGCTGACACGCTCCTGGAAAGCGCCAGCGGGGTCGAAGGCGCAGAAGATCTTCGCAGAGAGCGAAACCCGTCCCAGGTCGTTCGCGCCGTCGTAGGGATGCCCGCCCGCGCGATGCGACTCGCTGGGCCACGAGTGCAGCATTCCGGAGTCAACAAACATGACAAAACCCTTCCCCAAACTGCCGGTAAGCGTACCGCCGAGGGTTCGCCCGTCAATTCAACTTTCTCGACCGATCGTCCAGTTCACGCTGCATCGGCGGGGGCGCCCATGAGAAGTTTGAATACCTGGTGTATTGCCGAGATCCGATGAATAAACCTTAACCGGACGGTGTGATGTGAAGAGCCTTCACGCGATGCAACGTTGGCTGGAAAGGCAGCTAGGCTCAGCACCACCAGAACGAGCACGACGGACCACGAAGGGCTTCGACCGTTATCGGGGACGGTCAGGCAGCCGCTATCCGTTACCACCGTTACTGGACTTCATTTTTGATATCGACTGGCAGTATCGAGTCGTCAGTGCGGTGATCGAAGGTGTCGCGGCATTCGCCGTTGACATCGACCCACGCGTGGCTTTTACGTTCGACTCCCGCAGGGAAGTGCGCGGGTAACACCGTGAGGATGACGTTGACTTTGTCCTTTCGCAATGTTGGTGCGTGAGAGGTGAAGTCGGAGTTGGTACTCCAGCCATCGCGGACCAGCGGTCCGATCACTGCCTGCGGATCGACTGATTGGTCATGCGAAACGCCAGGCATCCAGAATGACACCTTCGCTACCCCCCGGAACGGGGCATCCCCCTGGTCGTTGCACGATTCATACTTGAACGTCGCCTCGGTCACCTCGGCGCGGAGCGTGGCGACGATGTCACGAGCGGCGTCGACGACTTGGGCGCGGGCCTGCTGCGGGGAAATGGGGTTCGACACAGCGTTAGCACATCCACTGAGGGCAAGGGCGATTAGCGCCGCGACACCAGTCATCCTGCCTTGCGATGTCCACACCCGTCACGTCCTTTCACCCGTCGTTGACACGCCGCTGGCTTGCGGTCTAGCCCCTCGGCGCGCTGTGCTGGTGTCCGCTGGTTCCTTGCCGGACAGCTTCGGGGTCGACCGAATCCGGCAGGAAGTATTCGCCTCGGTGATGCGCCCTCATGCCGTCGTGCTCCAAGGCGTCGCCGTGGCCGGAAACCACGTCGGCAATGCTGAACAGCGATTCCGAGCCTTTGTCGAAATAGTGAGAGTGATCTTCAAGCGGATTGGCCGAGAACCCTGCGACTTCGGCTTTGAACCGGGTAGAGCCGAAGCCATCCACGGCGGGGTCGTCTCCGAGTCCGCCCAACGGCATGCCTATCCCGGGCATTGTCACATGACCGGGAGACCATGTGACCGGATCGTCTGACGCGGCTCCGACGTAGAGATGGCCACCGGGGTTGAGATGGAAATCGGCCGCCGAATGCGCCAAGTCTGTGCCCGGAGAGCCGACTAACACCACATCATCGGCATGCATGCCATATGCCGCCGCTGCATCCGACACCGTGGTGGACCCGTAGGAGTGTCCGACGACCGTCAGATGTGACGGTGCTCCCTGGTGCGTGACCGCCAACGCTTTAACGTCGGCGGCCAGCGCCTGGCCTCCTGTACGAGCCATATTCGGCTCGTACAGACCAGGATCGAACACGTCGTTCGGCGCGTCGTAGCCGATCCACATAACCACCGCGGTGTCCTTGCCCCAATCAGCGCGGGCAGACTCCTCGTAGAGCCGCACACCGTCGGGATTAGCCAGCGTCCCCTGCTTGACACCGGAGCCTAATCCCTTCACCAAAACGGCAGTGTTGGCAGCTTTGTCGGGGTTACCCATCGCAATGGCCGCGGCCCCGTCCCCGTTAAACGCATCGGGCTGGTACTTCAGCAGGTAGACGGGCGGATGGTTGCCCCACTCGTCCACGGCCGTTGCGGACTCAGCAAGACCTTTCTTGGTCTGGTTGGCGTTGTTGTAGCGGGTAATGTCGGTGGCCGTAAGCCCGTACATCGCGGGGTCGCTCACCACGTCGCTGACCTGTACACCGTGCTGACTCGCGGCGTTCACAACGCGGTTGATGTCATCGTTCATCACGGCCTGGTTGACCGCATCGCGCGCCTCAACCGGAATCCCGTTCAAGTTGCCTAACTCTGGCGGGTGCTCGGTGATCAGCTGCTTTCTCTGTTCGTCGCTGAGCGAGTTCCACCACTTGTTGACATCCTCGGGGCTGGTATCCGGCGACGGAAGCTTAATGGGTTCTTCGGGCTTCCCTCCAGACTCGGGCGCATCGAGACCCTGGATGGCGGCTGGGTCGTATCCATCGGTTCGTAGATTCGCCGACGCCCGCTGCAGATAGTCGGAGTAGGCGGCGCGGATGGACTGCAGTTGGGCCAGCGCGGATTTGGTGTCGGCAATGGCTTGGTCTTCAAGAGCGGTGATGAGCTGCTCGAGCTGCTGTCTTTCGGCGGCCGATAAGTTGGTGTTCTTCTCCAGATCAAGCGCCTGGCCGACTTCGTTGTCAATCTGCTGCAGCTGGCTCTCCAGCGTCGAAATCAACGCACCCGAAGTGCGCTGCGCCTCCGCAAGGGTGGCGGCGACGTTCTCCAGGTCGACGGCGACCTTGGGCAGTTGCGCGGCCTGCCGACTCAGCGATTGGGTGGCGCGCTGCACTTCTGCGGAATCGTTGATCGGATGCTCGTCGTTCTCGCGGTTCCACGACGCCTCGAAGCCGCGGCGGGCGTCCAAAAATGCGTTGTTCGACTCCGTCGTACAGGCACCAGCGTTATGAAACGCCTGCGCCAGATCGGAAATCTGTGCCGGACGGCCGCTTTGGAGGCTGGCATTGATCTGCCACGGGTCACCACCGGCGTCGGCGACCAACAGCGGGACGCTTATGTAGCGGAGTTGCACCGCACTGCGTCCAACTTCACTGTGTTGCGGTCCTCCATATCGGTGAACGCCGTCGCAGCGGCGCGGGCCTTGTCGCCGACGTCGCTGAGGGTCTGTTGGTGGGCCCGCAGTTTCATCGTGTGGTGAGTATGGGCTTGGCTGACCGCCTGGTGAAACTCGTGCGCTGCCGCGAAGTCGCCGAACATCCCGGACACCGGGGCCGTGGCCGCCAAGTGATCGGCGCCGTCACCGGCATGCCCGCCAGCCCGGTGAGAATCGTCGGCTCCCGAATGCAGCAACCCCGTATCGACGAACATCGGTACCCCTTCCGAAGCTGCGGGTAACGCTACTACGGGTTGCCTCGCCGTCAATTCACCCTGAGCGGGGCGAGGGGCTTACCGAGCGTGGCCGCGCGCGGGCAACCGCAACCGAAACCGGACAAACACCGTCGCTGCCAGGCCCAGCGCTACCAGCATCCCCATATCTAACAGCCAATAACGCTGCGAATGAAGCCACAGCCGGTCGGCAGGACTGTCCATCTCGATGTGGCGCAGATCCACCGTTGAAGCAGAGGCCGCGAATCCCCACCGCGCCGGCAGCAGCCACGACACCTGCGACAGCCCGATGCGACCGGTCACCGGTATCAGCCCGCCGGCCAACACCATCGACACCATGATCGCCACCACCAGCATCGGCAGAATCTGTTCACCGGAGCGCGCCAGCGATGACAACGCCAGCCCCACCATCGCCGAGGTGATGGCCGTGGCCGCCAAGGTCAGGTAAAGCTCGGCAATGCCTTGAGAGCTGCCCGATCCCAATAGCACCGCCCCGCGGGTCGGCGCACCCTTTCCGGCAACCAGAATCGCGGTCAGGATGGCGGTTTGGATCAGCGCCGCAATGCTGTAGACGAGGACCTTGGCTAGTAGATATGCCGAGGCCGAAAGGCCCACAGACTGCTCGCGTTTGAAGATCGTGCGTTCACCGACAAGATCTCGGATGGTCAACGCGGTCCCCATGAACACCGCGGCGATGTTAAGCAGGACCAGGATGTCGCTGGGCTCGTTGGGTTGGGGTCCACGCGGATCGGCCAAACCCAGCCCGGTATTGCCGGGCACTACCAGCGACAGTGCGCCCAATATGAATGGCAAAACGGCCAGGAAAGCGAAATAGCCGCGGTCTGCCGCAATGAGCCGCGTCTGGCGGCGCGCGATCGTCGAAATCTGGCGCCACACACTGGTATGCGGCGGAGCCCCCAGCGGGACCGCGCCAGAAGTGGTCGACAGTGGCCGCGGAGCAGCGGGATGCCGCGCCAGAAACGCTCGGTGCACACCGTCGGGATCGGTGCTGACCCGCGCGAAGATATCGGCCCAGTCAGTGGTTCCCATCGTCGGCCCGATTTGCTTAGGAGGGTCGGCGAATGCGGTCTTACCGCCGGGTGCCAGCAGCAGGATCTGGTCGCACATGTTGACGTAGGTCAGCGAATGGGTCACCACGACGACCACGCGACCTGCGTCGGCCAGCCGGCGCAGCATCGTCATCACCTGCCGGTCCAACGCAGGGTCCAGCCCAGAAGTCGGTTCGTCGAGGATCAGCAACGACGGACCGGTCAAGAGCTCCATCGCTACTGAGGCACGCTTGCGCTGCCCGCCGGACAGCTTGTCCACACGGGTCTTTCGGTGCGGCGTCAAGTCCAGCTCGTCGAGCACTCGGGTGAGGACCTGACGGCGATCGGCAGCCGAGGTGTCTGGCGGCAGCCGCAGTTCGGCGGCGTATCTCAGCGCCTGCTCGACACTCAGCTGGCGGTGCACCACGTCGTCTTGGGGCACCATCCCGATCCGGGAGCGCATCGAGGCGTATTCGGCGTGCACGTCGTGCCCGTCGAAGCTGACCTTTCCCGCGCTGGGCGTCGTGGTGCCGCCAATCAGCTTGACCAGCGTGGATTTACCGGCACCGGATGGCCCGATAACCGCTGTGAGCGTGCCCGGGCGCGCGGTGAACGACACGTCGCTCAGCAGCGTGTGCCCATCGACGGTCAACCCCAGCCCATGTGCGTTAAGCCCGCTATTGCGCGCGGGTGCGCGGCGCGGCACCAAGGTGTTGCCCGAGGCCACCAGGTCGGCGTTGCCGATGGTGACGACGTCGCCGTCGCGCAGCACTGATCGTGTGATGCGAGTGCCGTTGACGAATGTGCCGTTGCTGCTGTTGTTGTCGCGGATTTCGACACCGGCGGGGGTGAAGACCAGCACCGCGTGCATGCGCGATGCCAGCGCGTCCTCGACCACGACGTCGTTGCTCTTGCAGCGACCGACTGTCTTCGACCCGGGCGGCGCAGAGCCAGGGCGCGGCGGGAGCAAGAAGCGCATGGTGTCGGCGAGGCGTTCGCGGCGACGCGGCTGCGGGCGGGTCGGGCGCCGCGGCGGGCGACCCGGGCCAGGCGGCGGTGCCAGCCCCGGCCGGGGGAGCCGGGGCGTGTGAGG
>NZ_CAXUCH010000143.1:0-4300 GCF_964249325.1 uncultured Mycobacterium sp.
TGCCCGCCCAGATCCCCACGGCGCGGCCCCGGTCTTCCTCGGTGATGCCCGTGTCGATCAGTGCGAGGCTGCCGGGCACAAGCGCTGCCGCGCCGACGCCCTGCACCAACCGCGCCCCGATCAGACAACCGACGGATGGTGAAAGACCACAACCCAGCGAGGCAGCGGTGAAAACTGCCAGGCCGCCGACGAAAACACGGCGGCGGCCGTAGCGGTCGCCTGCCGCGCCTCCCAAGAGCAGCAACGCACTGAGCGTCAGCAGGTAGGCATCGAGTACCCACTGCTGGCCGGCCAGCCCGGTGCGCAGATCGCGCCCTATGGCGGGAAGCGCGACGTTGACCACAGTGCCGTCGAGGAACGCGATGCCGGAACCGAGCACCGCGCCGGCGATCAGCCACCGTGCGGCAGGCGACGCCAACGGTAAGCGGCGCGACGTCATAGGCCCAAGACGCTCAGGTTGCTCCACGGCTCACACTCCTAACGACACCTGGCGTCAAAAGCGTTGGTTACGAATGTCTTTGGTGCGTCTTCCAACGATCCGGATCGTCCTCGAGCGCAGCGCGATCCCACTCAGCACGGGTTGCCGCCGCTTCGTAGGTGTCCTGCAGAAATGCGAGAAGCACTTGATCGGGGTCCGGCGCTTGCCGTACGACCTCGTAGGGCACGAGGAACTCGCCGTGATCCCTGCTGTAGTGAGCCTCATCAGGCCTGACGGGGTAGTCCGCGAATCCGTCCGGTTCGGGATAGGCGTAGGCGTAGAAGGCGCCCTCATCGCCGCCTCCGGGCCAAAAGCCGCAGCTGCTCAGTTCGTGCGAGTATGCCTCCACCATCACCCAGTCCCCGACGTTTGGCGCGCCGCCGGGATGGCGAGGTGCGCGACGGCCGGAAAACCTCGTACAAGCTAGATCCATTGCGCCCCAAAAGAAATGTACTGGACTTGCTTTTCCGACAAATCGGGACCGGAACTGGCCCAGCACGCGGTTAGCGTGCAGGAGCTGGCGCCAGAAAAGATGTGCGGCCGCGGCATCGTACGACTTGTGCTCGACGTCCTCGGCGAATCGTGGGGCTGGGTCAACCTCATTCGGGTGTGACTGGATGTTGGTATGCAGTCCCAATTCGTCAAGCGCGTGCATAGTTTGGGCGTAGAACTCCGCGACCGATTTCGGTTCCAGCCGCACGGTACGGGCGGCGCCGGCACTGCTGCGGATCACTAAGTGATGGTCAACGAAATCGAATTCGATATCGAAAGCCTCGGTCCCCTGCGGGATCGCCGAAGTCGTCAAGCCGCGGGGAGTCACGTACATGGTGACCTGCCACCAATGATTGACCATGGGCGAATGGGCGAGTCGCACCTTGCCGACGATCTGGGTCCACATGTGCAGTGTGTCCCGCGTTAGAGTCCAGTCCTCGACCCGCAGGCTCGGCCACGTGGTGGTGTGTTGCGCCATTCGATAACCACTCCTCGGTTCGACCGCTATCGGTGTGCTCCGATCGGCGAAGTCGGGCCCTTTCCCGCGACGATCCCAGGTCACCCGGCGGCTCGACGTTGACGTTAGACCTCCGGCATCTGTCCTTCTCGTGCTCGCCCGGATCGGGGCGTTCGTGGCCAGCAGGGCAGATGGCCCTTGAGGAGTGAGCTGAGTCACACTAGAATGACCAGTGGTCATCGACGCGAGGAGGATTCTCAATGCCGACGGTGACGTGGGCACGCGTCGATGCGGCACGCCGGGCAGCGGTGATCGAGGCCGCGGAGGCGGAATTCGGAGCGCATGGCTTTTCCCGCGGCAGCTTGAACGTCATTGCACGGCGCGCCGGGGTCGCCAAGGGCAGCCTGTTCCAATACTTCGCCGACAAGCGCGACCTCTACGCGTTCATCGCCGACGTCGGAAGCCAGCGGGTGCGGTCGTACATGGAGGCCCGCATTCGCGCGCTCGACCCGAGCAGACCATTCTTCGATTTTCTCACCGACCTGCTCGACGACTGGGTCGCCTACTTCGCCGACCATCCGCGGGAACGGGCGCTTCATGCCGCAGCGAGCTTCGAGGTCGACACCGACGCCCGCATCAGTGTGCGGTCCGTGATTCACCGGCACTACCTTGAAGTGCTGCGACCGCTGGTGCGCGACGCGCAAGCACGCGGCGATTTGCGGGCGGATTCGGACACCGACGCGTTGTTGTCGTTGCTGCTGCTGATTTTTCCGCACCTCGCGCTGGCACCGTACGTGCGCGGCATGGACCCGGTCCTGGGACTCGACGAGCCCACCCCCGAGCAACCGGCGCTGGCGGTGCGCCGACTCGTCGCCGTGCTTTCGGCCGCATTCTCGCCGGCAATGCAGCCAACGATCAAGGAGGTCACATGACACGAACACGTTACGGCTCGCTGGCCGCGGGCGGCCTGAACTGGGACAGCTTGCCGCTCAAGCTCTTTGCCGGTGGCAACGCGAAATTCTGGAATCCTGCCGACATCGACTTCTCCCGCGACCGAGCCGATTGGGAGGCACTATCCGAGCGGGAACGCGACTACGCCACCCGGCTGTGTGCGGAGTTCATCGCCGGCGAGGAAGCCGTCACCAAGGACATCCAGCCGTTCATGTCCGCGATGCGGGCTGAAGGGCGGCTGGGCGACGAAATGTATCTGACACAGTTCGCGTTCGAGGAGGCTAAGCACACCCAGGTGTTCCGGCTCTGGCTCGACGCGGTCGGAGTCACCGACGACCTGCACAGTTACTTCGACGACCTTCCGGCATACCGGCAGATGTTCAACGAAGAACTTCCGGAGTCGCTCGATGCCTTGTCGGTTGATCCCTCACCGGCCGCACAGGTGCGGGCGTCGGTGACCTACAACCACATCGTCGAAGGCATGTTGGCCCTGACCGGCTACTACGCCTGGCACAAGATCTGCGTGGAGCGCGGCATCCTGCCCGGCATGCAGCAGCTTGTTCAGCGCATCGGTGACGACGAGCGCCGCCACATGGCGTGGGGCACCTTCACTTGCCGGCGCCACGTCGCCGGCGACGACGCCAACTGGACGGTGTTCGAAGAGCGGATGAACGAGCTGATGCCGCTGGCGCTGCGCCTGACAGAAGAGGGCTTCGCACTGTATGCCCCCGACATCCCGTTTGGCTTGTCTGTAGACGAGTTCCTGCAGTACGCCGCAGACAAGGGAATGCGCCGGTTCGGCACGATCAGCAGCGCCCGCGGGCGTCCGCTCGCCGAGATCGACCTCGACTATTCGCCGCTGCAACTGGAGGACACGTTCGGCGACGAGGACGAGAGAGCGTTGGCGGCGGCCACGGCCTAGGGGCACGCCAGCGAACCGCTACTCGACCTTTTTCCCGCCGCCGGCGTCACCGCTGTCCGCTGAGCCGACCCAGACCGTTTTGGCGTTGCAGAACTCCCGAATCCCGTGGCCGGAGAGCTCACGGCCGTAGCCGGAGCGCTTGACGCCGCCGAACGGCAGCTCGGGGTAGGACACCACCATCCCGTTGATGAAGACCTGCCCGGCTTCGATGTCGTCGATAAAGCGCTGCTGCTCGGACTCGTCGCGGGTCCAGGCATTGGAACCGAGCCCGAAGGTGGTGGCGTTGGCGATCTCGATGGCCTCGTCGATGTCGGCGGCGCGATACACCGAGGCGACTGGGCCGAACACCTCCTCGCAGAAGATCGGCATATCGCGGCTGATGTCGGTGATCACCGTCGGCGGGTAGAACCAGCCGGTCCCGTCGAGACGCATTCCGCCGCAACGGATTACCGCACCCGCCGCAGCGGCCTCGTGGACCAGCTTTTCCACGTCGGCGCGGCCCTGCTCAGTGGCCAGCGGACCGACGTCGGTGTCCGGATCCGTCGGGTCGCCGACCCGCAGCGCGGCCATCTTCTCGACGAACTTGTCTACGAACTCGTCATAGATCTCGGTGTGGACGATGAACCGCTTGGCCGCGATGCAGGATTGGCCGTTGTTCTGCACCCGCGCAGTGACCGCGGTGGCCACCGCCGCGTCAAGCTCAGCCGACGGCATCACGATGAACGGGTCACTGCCGCCGAGTTCGAGGACGGTCGGTTTGATCTCGTCGCCGGCGATGGCGCCCACCGACTGGCCGGCCGGTTCGCTGCCGGTAAGGGTGGCGGCGGCCACGCGTGGGTCGCGCAGGATGGTTTCCACGGCGCTGGACGGGACGAGCAGCGTCTGGAAACAGCCGTCCGGGAAGCCGCCGCGAGCGATGACGTCGGAGAGATACAAAGCCGTCTGCGGCACGTTGGAGGCGTGCTTGAGAATCCCGACATTGCCGGCCATCAGCGCGGGG
>NZ_CAXUCH010000143.1:4310-11064 GCF_964249325.1 uncultured Mycobacterium sp.
CCCCCAGCGGCTGATACCGGGTGTACGCTTTGGCCGCGCCCACCGCGGCGGCGTCGGCCGGCTCGTCGGCCAGCAGCTGCTCGGCGTTCTCCGCGTAGTATCGAAATCCCTTGGCGCACTTCAGTACTTCGGCCTTGGATGCCGCCAGGGTCTTGCCCATCTCAAGGGTCATCATGGCCGCGGTCTCTTCGGCCTCGGCCTCCAGCAGGTCTGCGGTTGCGCGTGTCCACTCGGCACGCTGGGCGAAGCTGGTGCGGCGGTAGTCGCGGAAGCGGGCATGTGCCCGCGCGATGGCCGCGTCGATTTCCTCGTTGGTCGCCGGGCTGAAAGTCTTGACTGTCTCTCCGGTGGCCGGGTTAATCGTGGCGATGGGCACACTGACCTCCTGGGATGCTAAACGTGCAAAACGGCATTCGACTTCCACCCTGCCACCGTCGAGCCCAGCGCCGGTGCCTGATGTCGATAGCGGCGACTAGGGGGCCGTTCATTGCCTTACTCGTGTCCGACTGCGGGTAAGGCATCGCCGGCCAATTCCGCACGGACGGCGGCATGGGCTCGCGGGGTCACCGGATCCAGCAGATCGTCGTAACTCTCCTCCCTGTCGACATAGGCCGCGACGCGGGGACAGAGCGCCACGATCCGCTTACCTGTTGTGCGGGTGTCATCGAGTGCGGTCATGATCAATGTGTCGGCCAGCGCACCGCTGCGGAATTCGTCGCTGACCCGGGTGTGGTAGAAGATGCGCTGCCTGTCGGTGTCGACGTAAGCCGTGAGGCCAACCTCGACGCCGGCGACGCTGATCGCATACCGCCGGTGTTTCAGCTCGGCGGCGTTGGTGACAACCGGGTCACTGATCGGGCCGCCGCTGACGCCCCGATCCGACTGCCGCCTCCTTCGAAGAAATGACATGCTGACATCCTGCGGCTGCTTGATCGACAGAACCGCCCTCCAGCCTGCCACTATCGTGGCCAAGGTGAGTACAGCCGCCCAGCTAATGGTGAAATGCCTCGAAAACGAGGGTGTGTCCGTGGTCTTCGGGATACCGGGGGAGGAGAACATCCGCTTCGTGCAGGCGCTGGCGGCGTCGGACATCCGCTATGTGCTCACCCGCCACGAGCAGGGGGCGGCGTTCATGGCCGAGATGTATGGCCGTGTCACCGGCCGCGCGGGCGTCGTGTCGAGCACGTTGGGACCCGGTGCGATCAACATGCAGCTCGGCGTCGCCGACGCCACCACCAACAGCACCCCGGTGGTCGCGATCTCGGCTCAGGTCGGCCACGACCGTGAGTACAAGGAATCGCACCAGTACGTCGACCTGGTCTCGATGTTCGCCCCGATTACCCGCTGGGCCGACGGCGTCCCCACGGCGCGGGCGATCCCGGAAATGTTCCGCAAGGCGTTCAAGGTGGCCGAGACCGAACGCCCGGCCGCGGTTTACCTGGCCGTGCCCGAGCACATCGATGCCGATGACGCCGACTACGACCTGACGCCGTTGCCGCGCAACGTCGTGCGCGCCGAGGCTCCGGCGGCCGGTCAAGTGCAGCGGGCGGCCGAGATCTTGCGCACGGCGAAGCGCCCGGTCGTGGTGGCCGGGCACGGTGCGGCCCGCAACGACGCCAGCGCCGCCTTGGTGCGGTTCTCCGACGAGCTGGGCGTCCCGGTCGCGAACACCTTCCACGGCAAGGGCGTCATGCCCGACGACCACCCCAACAGCATCGGCACGATCGGGTTTATGCGGCACGACTACGTCAATTTCGGGTTCGACAACGCCGACGTGGTCATCGCCGTCGGCTACGAACTGCAGGAGTTCGATCCCGTCCAGATCAACCCGAGCGGCGACAAGAAGATCATCCACATCCACCGCTTCCCGGCCGAAGTCGACGTCCACTATCCGGTTGCCGTGGGGATCATCGGAGACATCAGCGCGTCGTTAACCGCACTCACCGACGCGTTAGCCGGGCAGCGCTACTCCAGTGTGGCCGCCGCCCCGGTATGCGAGATGCTGGCCGAGGAATTCGCTCGCGGACAAGAAGACTCGCGGTTCCCGCTGGCGCCGCAGCGGGTGGTCGCCGATACTCGTGCCGCGCTGGGCCGCAGCGACGTCGTGCTGGTCGACACCGGGGCCACCAAAATGTGGATGGCGCGGCTATATCCCACGTATGAACGCAACACCTGCCTGATCTCAAATGGTCTGTCCACCATGTCTTTTGCGCTGCCCGGAGCACTCGGCGTCAAGCTCGCCCGCCCGGACTGCAAGGTGTTGGCCGCCGTGGGCGACGGAGCGTTTTTGATGAACTCGCAGGAAATCGAGACCGCGGTCCGAGAGCACATACCGCTGGTGGTGCTGATTTGGGAAGACGGCGGCTACGGTCTCATTGAATGGAAAATGGACCTCGAACTCGGCGACCACTACTACGTCAAGTTCGGCAATCCCGACGCGGTGACCTATGCCGAAAGCTTCGGTGCCAAGGGCTATCGCATCAGCAGCGCCGACGAACTGCTGCCGACGCTCAAGCGGGCACTCGACGACGACGGCGTGTCGGTGATTTCCTGCCCGGTCGACTACTCCGAGAACCTGCGGCTGACCGACCGGCTCGGCCAGTTAGACGCGACGTTGTAGCGGCTGACCCGAGGCTGCTGATCGAACCACTCACTCTCAACAAATGAGCGGCGCACACTGAAACGGGTACCCCCAAAAAACAGAAGCAGGCTTGTAGTTAGCGAGCAAAAGGAGTAACGCCATGGTCTACGCCGAGGTATCCGGCCGGTACCCATTGCGAGTGACGCCATGACCACGATCGCCGGGCGTTCGCCCGAGACCGTAGACACCGTTTTACTCAAGGAATTGGCTGATCGGGTGGTGGCCGCTGACGCGGATTCCCGCCTTGAGGTCAGCAACGCGATGACGGGCCATCGGCTCGGGGATGTTCGGCGTTGCACACCCGATGACGTGGCGACCGCTGCCCAGCGCGCCCGTGCCGTGCAGCCGCCGTGGGCCGCGCGGCCGATCCGCGAGCGAGCGGAGGTGATGCTGCGCTTCCACGATCTGGTGCTCAAGCGCCAGGATGAAGTCCTCGACCTCATCCAGCTCGAGAACGGCAAAGCGCGCCGGCATGCGTTCGAGGAGGTCCTCGACGTCTGCCTGACGTCCCGCTACTACGCGAACACCGCCGCCGACTATCTGACCCCCAAGCGCCGGCAGGGTGTGCAGTTGGCACTCACCGAGGTGTGGGAGCACCATCATCCCAAGGGCCTGGTGGGAATCATCTCGCCGTGGAACTATCCGTTGACGCTGGGCATCAGTGACGCGATTCCGGCGATTGTTGCCGGCAATGCTGTACTGACCAAACCTGATCAACAGACACCGTATTCGGCGTTGTGGGCGGTGCAGCTGCTTGAGGAAGCCGGCATGCCAGCGGGTTTGGTGCAGGTTGTCACCGGCTCGGGGTCAGAGCTTGGGACACCGATCATCGAGCAGTCCGACTATCTGATGTTCACCGGTTCTACCGCTGTGGGCCGTACTGTGGCCGCGCAGGCGGGGGAGCGGCTGATCGATTGCTCGATGGAGTTGGGCGGAAAGAACGCGTTGCTGATCCTTGACGACGCCGACATCGGCAAGGCGGTGTCCGGCGCGGTGCGGGCCGCGTTTTCCAACGCTGGGCAGTTGTGTATTTCGATCGAACGCATCTACGTGCCGGGGACGCTGTGGGATGACTTCACGTCGAAGTTCGCTGCGGCGGCGAAGTCGCTGAAACTTTCCGCAGGCCTGGATTATTCGGGCGACATGGGGTCGTTGATCTCCGAGAAGCAACTCAAGGCGGTGGCGGAGCACGTCGACGACGCGGTGAGCAAAGGCGCCACCGTGCTGGCCGGTGGTCGGCCGCGCCCCGACATTGGCCCCTACTTCTACGAGCCGACAATTCTGACCGGGGTGCGTGAAGGCATGGCGGCGTTTGCCGACGAGACGTTCGGCCCCGTGGTCTCTCTCTACCGTGTTGACAGCGAGGAAGAGGCGATCCAGAAGGCCAACGACAGCGACTACGGCCTCAACTTCAGTGTCTGGACCTCCGATCCCAAGCGCGGGCGGCGGGTCGCTACCAGGTTGCAGGCGGGCACCGTCAATGTCAACGAGGCATATGCGGCGGCCTGGGGTTCGATGGATGCACCGATGGGCGGCATGAAGGCATCTGGTATCGGGCGTCGGCACGGCGAGCACGGAATCCTGAAATACACTGAAGCCCAAACGATTGCGATTGAACGTGTACTGCCGGTCGGCGCGCCGGCGTGGATCAACGCCGATCGCTACGCGCGCGTCATGACCGCCGGGCTGCGGGCCCTTAAGCGAATGCCCGGCGTCAAATAGATGTCTAACCAATGACATAAGGCCGATACGGTCGGCGATCTGCTCAGCATAGAACCGGCGGCGACGACCAATCCGCGGGCTTATGCTCGTCGCATACTGCCGATGATACGGAGGAGTGCGGATGCGACTGTCGACGCGAAACCAGCTGAAAGGCACCATTACCGAAGTCGACCTCGGCAACGTGATGGCCATCGTGAAGGTTCGGCTCGACGGCGGCGATCAAGTCGTCACGTCTTCAGTCACCAAGGATGCCGTGCAGGACCTCGGCCTCGAAGTGGGCCAGCCTGCCATAGTCTTCATTAAATCGACCGAAGTGACGATCGGCGTAGATTGAGCATTCGACCACCACACCACTAAGGCCGAGCGCCGCACCGATGCACCGACCGCGGCGGAATAGCTGCGGTAAGGCTATTCGCGGCTTCAGTCGCCGGACGCCGGTGATGTTTTCGCCCTGCCCAGCGTGACCGGCCCGACGTATTCACCAATCAGCGTGCGGTGCCACCACGCCCGGTCACGCAACAGCTCGCGCCACGTGGTGTAGCGGTACTCGTAGAACTGGACCCGCAGATACCGTGGCGGCGAATCGCGGAACGGATTGCGCCGCAACAGGCGCAGCGTCGCCGGGTCGTTTTCGAGCAGCCGAACCAGCAACGGCCCCAACCACCGTTCGGCGTAAAGCGGTGAGATCGCAGCGAACCACATGAGCCAGTCCAGGCGCAGATGGTAGGGAGCCCATTGCGGCGGCAGCCGACGAACATCGCCGGGCTTGCCTTTGAATTCGTATTCCTGCCACCCGGTCTGCTCGGTGACCTCCGGCTCATCGGTGCCCTCGATCACCAACTCCCGGCGTATCCGCCCGATGCTGCCGAAGGCGCCGTAGGTGTTGATGAGGTGGAAGGGGTTAAACGACATGTTCATGCGCTGATGGCGCGAAATCATGTTGCGCATCGGCCAGTAGCTCAAGAACAGCGAGAACGCCGTGAACGCGACCACCAGTGCGGCGAACCACAACGGCGGGCCGGGTGATACGGGGTGCGTGGGCAGCGGCAGCACCGTCGCCCACGACGGGTCGTCGATCACGCTGCAGCCCAGCAAGATCGTCAGCCAATTCAGCCACGCGAAGTTGCCTGAAATCACCAGCCACAGCTGGGTGATGACGACGATCCCACCCGCCACACTGGCGACCGGCTGCGGGGCGAACAACCCGAACGGCACCACAAGTTGGGCGAAGTGGTTGACCGCCACCTCGACCCGATGCAGCGGCTTGGGCAGGTGATGGAAGAACCAGCTCAACGGCCCCGGCATTGGCTGAGTCTCGTGGTGGTAGTACAGGCACGTGAGGTTGCGCCAGCACGGGTCGCCTCGCAGCTTGATCAGCCCGGCGCCGAATTCGAGCCGGAACAGCAGCAAGCGCGCCAGCCACATCGCCAGCACCGGCGGTCCGACGCGGTCGTTGCCCAGGAAGATCGCCAGGAAGCCCGTCTCCAGCAGCAACGACTCCCAGCCGAACGAGTACCAGGTCTGCCCGACGTTGACGATCGACAGGTACAGCACCCACAGCACCAGCCACATCGGCATCGCCGCCCACAACGGCACCAGGTCGGCGCCGCCGGCGACAATCGCAGCCGACAGCACCGCGCCGAACCACGAGATAGTGGCGAAAAACCGGTCCGAATAGTGGAAATGGAACAGGCTCGGCGCCTGCCAAAAAGTCTGCCGAGCGAGATAACGCGGTATCGGCAGCATTCCGCGCTCTCCGAGAAGCGCACGGAATTGCCTCGCCGCGGCGATGAACGCGATCAGATAGACAGCCGCTACACCGCGCTCGAGTATCAGTCTGCCCAGCCAATATTCCGGTGCCGTAAACCATCCCATGTCCGCAACTCCCGGGACCGTGGACGTTGACAACCGCCTGCTTCGATCTCCAGCCTAAAACGCGATGTCGCCGAAGATCTGCAGTTATAGTTCGTGCGATTCCGCGGCCCGCATCGTCACCGACGCTGGAGTTGATTGCGCGACTCCTCCTCGGGCCGCTGCGCGGCCCGCATCGTCACCGACGCTGTGACCACCGCCAGCGAGACCAGTGCGAGCAGCTGCACCCACGGCGAATGTCCGGCGTAGCCGCCGACCGACCGCCAGGGATGCCGGGAGAGCGCCGCACCGGCCAGAATTAGCCCACCGGCGGTCAAACCAACCGTGACCACGTCGCGCCATCGCTGCCGTCGGCGCAGCCCATAGCGCAGCGCCAGCGCCCCGCCGCACCAGAGACAGCGGGCGCAGCGGGACCAGGACGTGACGCTTTTGTCAGCCCACAACGGCGTCACAGAGAGAAGCGTATTGCCTCACGGAAGAATGTAACCCGCGCAGGGTTGTTGCCTCACGAGATATCTT
>NZ_CAXUCH010000144.1:0-268 GCF_964249325.1 uncultured Mycobacterium sp.
GTTCGCCGGCGCCTTGAGTTGGTTCGGCGTCGATCGCACCGGCGCGCACGGTGATCACCGGGGTGTCGCCGGTGGCTGCTGCCTCGACGGTGAACGCGCCACCGAAGATGGAGTGGACAAACTTGCCGCCGGGCTGGACGTCGACGAGGTCGACCAGCAGCCCCGAGCCGATCCGCGCGGCCAGCCGGCCCGCGATCTCCTTGCCGTCGGCGCTGGCGGCCAGTATCACGGCCGCCGGCGAGGACGATTCGGCGAGGCTGGCCAGCAC
>NZ_CAXUCH010000144.1:278-10943 GCF_964249325.1 uncultured Mycobacterium sp.
GGCCAGCACGTCGACCTGCGGGGTGATCAGGTACTGATCGACGACGTCGGACTCTGCGACATAGATCTTCTCGGCGCCGGCCGCCTTGAGCCCGTCGATCAGCGGCTCGGCTGTGCCGGGCGTGCCGACCACCACGGCGGCGGGTTCGCCCAGCCGGCGGGCGGCGGTCAGCAGTTCGGCGGTGACTTTCTTCAGCGCGCCTTCAGCGTGCTCGACGAGCACCAGTACTTCAGCCATGGCTTGTTTTCCGTGTCTTTCGATGTAGGGGGCGTCAGATGAGTTTTTGGCCGACCAGGTACCCGGCGATCTTGGTGCCGCCGTCACCTTCGTCGGTGACCTTCTCGCCGGCGGTCTTGGGCGGCTTGGGGTTCGACGCCAACACTTTCGAGCCGGCGTTGGCCAGACCCACTTCGTCGGGTTCCACCCCGATCTCGGCCAGCGTCAGCGTGGTGACTTCTTTCTTCTTGGCGGCCATGATGCCCTTGAAGGACGGGAACCGCGGCTCGTTGATTTTCTCGTTCACGCTGATGACCGCGGGCAGTGACGCCTCAAGCGTGAACACGCCGTCGTCGGTCTCGCGCTCACCGATGATCTTGCCGCCCTCGACCGTCACTTTCCGCAAGTGAGTCAGCTGCGGCAGGCCCAGGTACTCGGCGATGATCGCCGGCACTGCGCCCCCCGCACCGTCGGTGGACTCGTTACCGGCGATCACCAGTTCGGTGCCTTCGATGGTGCCCAGCGCGCGAGCCAGCGCCCAGGCAGTTTGGACGACGCACGAGCCATGCATGCCGTCGTCGAGCAAGTGGACGGCCTTGTCGGCGCCCATCGACAGCGCTTTGCGGATGGCCTCGGTGGCCCGCTCCGGACCGGCGGTCAGCACCGTCACCGAGCCTTCGACACCGTCGGCGGCTTCCTTTTCGCGGATCAGCAGCGCCTCTTCGACAGCACGCTCGTTGATTTCGTCCAGCACGGCGTCGGCCGACTCGCGGTCCAAGGTGAAATCGTCGTCGCGGAGCTTGCGCTCCGACCAAGTGTCTGGGACCTGCTTGATCAGGACCACGATGTTCGTCATGACTGTGGTTCGTCCTCCTCGAAAGAGTCCTGCAGCCGGCAGCGGCAAGACTCGGATACGTGTGTGCAGCCGCAAGTTACTAGACAGTAACTTTTTGTGCGGTTTCGCTCTCACACCATAGCGGGTGCTGGTAGACCCACTGCCCGGCTCCTCCCCTTGTCGCCGAGGGGGTGTTCCCGCGTCCGTCTGGAGGTGAACCATTCGCCGACGGGGCTCTTCAGGATAGCCTGCCTACCAATGAACGCCATCAAGAAGCCGGTCAGCGTCAACTCGCCGCCCTCGACGGACGCCGCGTTGATGCTGACCGGCGAGCGCACCGTGCCGGGCCTGGCGGAGGAGAACTATTGGTTCCGCCGCCACGAGGTGGTCTACCAGCGGCTGGCGCAGCGGTGCGCGGGCCGCGAGGTGCTTGAGGCGGGCTGCGGTGAAGGCTATGGTGCCGATTTGATTGCCGGCGTGGCGCGCCGCGTCATCGCAGTCGACTACGACCACGCCGCGGTGGCCCATGTCCGCGCCCGCTACCCGCGGGTGCAGGCGGTGCATGCCAACCTGACCGAGCTGCCGCTGGCCGACGGTTCGGTGGACGCGGTGGTCAGCTTTCAGGTCATCGAACACCTGTGGGATCAGCGACAGTTTCTGCGCGAGTGCGCCCGGGTGCTGCGCCGCGCGGGGACGCTGATGGTATCCACACCGAACCGCATTACGTTTTCGCCGGGCCGCGGCACCCCGATCAACCCGTTTCACACTCGCGAGCTCAACGCTGGCGAGCTGACGCAATTGCTGGTCGACAACGGGTTTTGTGCAGTGACGACGAGCGGGGTCTTCCACGGGCCACGGCTACAGGAGATGGACGCCCGGCACGGCGGGTCGATCATCGCCGCGCAGATCGCGCGGGCGGTGGCCGATGCGCCATGGCCGGCTGAGCTGCTGGCCGACGTCGCCGCCGTGACCACAGCCGACTTCGACATCGTGGAGGCATGCGACCGGGATATCGACGACAGCCTCGACTTGGTCGCGATTGCGGTGCGCGCGTGAGCGAACCAGCCACTGGCCGGGTGCCGGGTCTGTTCACCCTGGTGCTGCACACCCATTTGCCGTGGCTGGCTCACCACGGCCGCTGGCCGGTCGGCGAAGAATGGCTCTACCAGTCCTGGTCGGCGGCCTACCTGCCGCTGCTGCGGGTGCTGCGCGCGCTGGCCGACGAGGACCGGCACCGGCTGATCACGCTCGGGATGACGCCGGTGGTCACCGCTCAGCTCGACGACCCCTACTGCCTGGACGGCATGTACCACTGGCTGGCGAACTGGCGGCTGCGCGCGGCCGAGGCCGCCAGCCTGCGGCCGGGTGCGTCATCAGGGCCGGTGACGGCGTGTTCACCGAAAGCCTTGCGCGCCTTTGGGATTCGCGAATCCGCTGAGGCTGATCAGGCGCTCGACGACTTCGCCACCCTGTGGCGGCATGGCGCCAGCCCGCTGCTGCGCGCCCTTATCGACGCCGGCACGGTGGAATTACTCGGCGGTCCGCTGGCGCACCCATTCCAGCCGCTGCTGCATCCCAGGCTGCGCGAATTCGCGTTACGCGAAGGCCTGGCCGACGCGGGCCAACGGCTGGCACACACCCCTGCCGGGGTCTGGGCGCCCGAATGCGCTTATGCCCCGGGCATGGAACACGACTACGCCGCGGCCGGAGTGACGCATTTCATGGTGGACGGCCCCTCGCTGCGCGGCGACACCGCGCTGGGCCGCCCGGTGGGTGACACCGACGTGGTCGCGTTCGGCCGCGACTTGCAGGTCAGCTACCGGGTGTGGTCGCCGAAATCCGGCTACCCCGGCCATGCCGCCTACCGCGATTTCCACACCTACGACCACCTCACCGGCTTGAAGCCCGCGCGGGTCACCGGCCGTAACGTATCGTCGGACGCCAAGGCGCCCTACGATCCGGAGCGGGCCGACCGCACCGTCGACACCCATGTCACCGACTTCGTCGACGTGGTTCACCGCCGCCTGATCGACGAATCTGAGCGCATTGGCCGGCCGGCGCACGTCATCGCCGCCTTCGACACCGAACTGTTCGGCCACTGGTGGTATGAGGGGCCGATATGGCTGCAGCGGGTGCTGCGAGCGTTGCCGGCGGCCGGGGTGCGTGTCGGCACGCTCTCCGACGCGCTCGCCGACGGGTTCGTCGGCTCAGCGGTCGAATTACCACCCAGCTCTTGGGGTTCGGGCAAAGACTGGCAAGTGTGGGCGGGCGAGAAGGTGGCCGATCTGGTACACCTCAACGCCGAAGTGGTCGACACGGCGCTCTCCACCGTGGACAAGGCGCTGGCCCAGACGGCGTCGCTGGACGGCCCCACGCCGCGTGATCACATCGCCGACCAGATCCTGCGGGAAACGCTGCTCACCGTGTCCAGCGACTGGCCATTCATGGTCAGCAAAGACTCCGCGGCTGACTACGCGCGATACCGGGCGCACCTGCATGCGCACGCCGCCCGCGAAATCGCCGGCGCGCTGGCGTCGGGCCGGCGCGAGGTCGCTCAGCGGCTGGCCGACGGCTGGAACCGCGCCGACGGGCTGTTCGGGGCGCTCGACGCGCGAAGGCTGCCGCGATGACGGTGCCACCGCGGCACGCCCACTCGCGCAGAAGGTGGGCAGCCGGGTGAAAGTCCTCATGGTGTCGTGGGAATACCCGCCGGTGGTGATCGGCGGGCTCGGCCGGCACGTCCATCACTTGTCGAGCGCGTTGGCCGCCGCCGGCCACGACGTTGTCGTGCTGTCCCGCCGTCCCACCGGCACCGACCCGAGCACACACCCATCGTCCGACGACATCAGCGAAGGCGTCCGGGTCGTCGCAGCCGCGCAGGATCCGCACGAGTTCAGCTTCAGTGCCGACATGATGGCCTGGACACTGGCCATGGGCCATGCCATGATCCGCGCCGGGCTGTCGTTGAAACAGCAGCGCACCAACCGGCCCTGGCGCCCTGACGTGGTGCACGCTCACGACTGGCTGGTGGCCCACCCGGCCATCGCATTGTCCGAATTCTATGACGTGCCAATGGTTTCCACTATTCACGCGACCGAGGCCGGTCGACACTCCGGATGGGTGTCCGGCGCGATAAGCCGTCAGGTGCATGCGATCGAGTCCTGGCTGGTGCGCGAATCCGATTCGCTGATCACTTGTTCGGGGTCGATGCGCGACGAGATCACCGAGCTGTTCGGGCCCGGCCTCGCCGAGATCACGGTGATCCGCAACGGTATCGACGCCGATCGCTGGCCGTTCGCGCCGCGCCGCCCGCGTACCGGTCCGCCCGAACTGCTGTATGTCGGCAGGCTGGAATACGAGAAAGGCGTGCACGACCTCATCGCCGCGTTGCCGCGGATCCGGCGCACCCATCCCGGCACCATCTTGACCATCGCTGGTGACGGCACCCAGCAGGATTGGCTGGTCGAGCAGGCCCGCAAACACCGAGTGCTGAAGGCGACCACGTTCGCGGGGCGGCTCGATCATGACGAGCTGTTGGCGGTGCTGCACCGCGCCGACCTCGCGGTGCTGCCTAGCCACTACGAGCCGTTCGGGCTCGCGGCGCTCGAGGCGGCCGCAGCCGGCACCCCCCTGGTCACCTCGAACATCGGCGGTCTGGGCGAAGCGGTGAGCGACGGACAGACCGGGCTGTCCTGCCCGCCACGCGACGTCGCGCGGCTGGCCGCCGCGGTGCGCGCGGCCCTCGACGATCCCCCCGCCGCCCAGTGGCGCGCCCGAGCCGCCCGCGAACGGCTCACCTCTGATTTCGATTGGCGCACCGTGGCCGAGGAAACCGCGCAGGTCTACCTGGCCGCCAAACGCCATGAACGTCAACCCCGTCCGCGGGTGCGGATCGTCGAGCATGCACTGCCGGACCGGTAGTTCGCACCGCCGGTGTGCATGGCGTTGTAAAGCGACTACAGACCCTGCCGGGCGGTCCGGACGGCGGCCACGGTGTCGGGGTCTCCGTCGAACTCGACCTGGGCGGCATCGCGACCGGCGACGAACAACAGCAGCTCCGGCGGTTCGCCGGTCACTGTCACCACATCACCACGCCCGACACGGCCGATCTGTTGGCCGTCAGGTGCCTGAAGGCGCACCTGCGCGGGTGCCTTCCCGAGAGTCATCCGGCTCATCAAGCCGAGCGGCCGACGAAGCGCTGCGACGATCGATTGGTCCAGCTTGCGTGGCTGCCAGCCGTCACCGGCACGGCGCACGTCCTCGTGATGGATGAACATCTCGGCGGCGTTCACCACCGGATCCAGCAGCTTGAACGGGGAATACAGCGGCGGACCGGACGACACCATCTCGACGAGCTCCTCGAAGGAGTGCGACTGGGCCGTCTTGGCCTGCACCCTGGCGGTGTAGTCGGCGAGCATGGGCAGCGCGATCCCGAGGGTCGCATCGAGACGCCGTTCCCGGACCACCAGGTGAGCAGCCAGGTCGCGGGCGGTCCATCCCGCGCAGAGCGTCGGCGCGTCAGGCCCGACAGCTCGCAAGGTGTCGACGAGCGCGCTGCGCTCGAGCTGAGCAGCGTTCATGGCCACACGGTAGGTGAATGCGGACTTGGACACGCCCACTGGCCACTGCTAGAGTCATTCACTAACTTAAAGGTTAAGCATTGCGAGGGAGTTGCTGCCGGAAGTGACGCGCCACCGCACGCCGACGAGCTGGCGGCTCCTCATACGGCCAGTGTTTGGCGTCGCAACCGCTGGGTACCCAGCGTGACCTCGAGCCGTTCGGGCCGGCGGGAATCACAGCTGATGAGAGGGGCGCCGGTGGGCGAGGTTTACGAATTGTCGCCCGCACGGGTCCGGGTTCCGACCGCGCCACCGGAACGATCCTGGCCGGACCCCGCCAGGTTCGGCGCGTGGCGAAACGGTGTCCGGCAGGCCGTGCTGGCCCACATTGCCGATTTCGTCGCGGAGCGGTGCGTCGAGCTGGACGATGCAGGCGTCGACGTGGCGGGCGACATATTGACCGAGTTCGTGGCCGGCGGCAAGTGCCTGCGATCCACGTTCATGTACCTGGGATGGTTGGCCGGAACGTTCTCCAGCGACGCGGCGCTGCGGGCCGCTGCCAGTCTGGAACTGCTGCAGGCTTTCGCGTTGCTGCAAGACGATGTCATGGATGCGTCGCCATCGCGGCGCGGCCGTCCCGCGGCGCACGTCCAATTCAGCCGGTGGCACCGCGACAGCGGGTTATCCGGATCGTCGCAGCGGTTCGGTGAATCGGCGGCGATCCTGCTCGGCGACCTGTGCCTGATCTGGGCCGAACAGATGCTGCGCGAGAGCGGCGTGGCGCCACGCCCGCGGCAGCAGGCCTGGCCGCGCTACGACGCCATGCGCACCGAGCTGGCGATCGGCCAGTTCGCCGACTTGGCAAGCGACGCCAGGGATTTGCCGACCATGGAGGCCGTGCTCGATATCGCGCGCCGCAAGTCGGGCAACTACACGGTGCGTCGGCCGTTGGAGATCGGCGCCGCGATGGCCGGGTGCGGCGATCGCACGATGTCGGGGCTTGGCCGATACGGCGCAGCGGTAGGGGAAGCTTTCCAGCTGCGCGACGACGTGCTTGGCGTCTTCGGGTTGACGTCAACGACGGGCAAGCCAAGTGGCGGCGATCTGATCGAACGCAAGCCGACCAGCGTTGTGATGGCCGCACACCAACTGGCCGACGCACCGACTCGCCGTCAACTCACCGAATTGATGAACAGCGACGACATCGACGACGGCGCGCTCGAGCGCTGGCGGGCGTTGATCGTGGCGACGGGTGCGGTGCAATGGGTCGAGGAGATGATCGCCCGCCGGGTGGAATCCGCCCGAAACGAACTGGGACACATGGACGTCGACGAATCGGTTCGCAGCGCGCTGGACAACATGGCCGTCGAGTGCACGGACCGAACCCAATGAGCCGCTCGTCGGAGAAAGCCGCCCGCTGATGCGCACTGTAGCCGGATGCAGCGATCGTGCGGTCGTGGTCGGCGCGGGATTGGCCGGGCTGTCAGCCGCGCTGCACCTGGCCGGTCGCGGCCGGGAAGTCACGGTAGTCGAGCGCGAACCCTGGCCCGGGGGGCGGGCGGGCCGACTCGATGTTGACGGCTACCGGCTCGACACCGGCCCCACGGTGCTGACCATGCCCGACATCATCGACGACACGTTCGGCGCCGTCGGTGAAGACCGCTCGGCGCGGCTGGAGCTGCTGCCGCTCGATCCGGCCTACCGCGCGGTGTTCGCCGACGGCAGCAGCCTGGACGTACACAGCGATCCCGAGCAGATGGCCGCGGCCATAGCGGAATTCGCCGACGGCACGCAGGCCGCCGGCTACCGCCGGCTGCGGGACTGGCTGACCCGGTTGTACCGCACTGAATTCGACGGGTTCATCGCCAGAAACTTCGACTCTCCGCTGTCGTTGCTCACTCCGCAGCTGGCGCGGCTGGCCGCGATCGGCGGATTCCGCAAGTGGGACACCATGGTCAAGCGCTACATCAGCGACGCGCGGTTGCGGCGGGTGTTCACCTTCCAGTCGCTTTACGCCGGTGTCGCGCCTCAGCATGCTCTGGCGGTCTACGCCGTTATCGCCTACATGGATACCGTCGCCGGCGTTTTCTTTCCGCGCGGCGGGATGCGGGCTCTGCCCGATGCGCTGGCGGCCGCGGCGATTGATGCCGGTGTGCGATTCCACCACGGTGCCACCGTCACCGAACTCGACCGCGTTGAGCGCCGCGTCGTGGCTGTGCGCACCGACCAGGGTCATCGAATACCCTGCGACGCAGTGGTGTTGACCACGGAGCTGCCCCAAACCTATGCGCTGCTGGGCCGTCGGCCACGTCGCTTGGGAAAGCTGCGGCCGGCGCCGTCGGCGGTTGTCGTCCATGTGGGCTGTCGGCGCATGCCGTCGGAAGTGGCGCATCACAGCATCGTGTTCGGTCAGGCGTGGGAGCAGACGTTCGACGACATCGTCCGTGACGGTCGGCTGATGGAGGATCCCTCGCTGCTGGTCACCCGGCCCACCGCCAGCGACTCGAGCCTGGCTCCGGACGGTCGCGACCTGCTCTACGTCCTGGCGCCAGCGCCTAACCTCACCCACCATGGCATCGACTGGTCCAGCGCCGGCGAGGACTACGCCCAACAACTCCTCGACGTCGTCGCAGACCGGCTGCTGCCGGGCCTGCGTGACGACGCCCATGTCCTGCACGCCGTCACTCCCGCCGACTGGGCACGCCAGGGTATGGCGGCCGGAACACCGTTCGCGCTGTCTCACACGTTCGCTCAGACCGGGCCGTTCCGCCCGGCCAACACCGTGCGGGGCGTCGACAACGCGGTGCTGGCCGGATCCTCCACGGTGCCCGGCGTGGGTGTGCCGACCGCCTTGATCTCCGGGCGACTCGCCGCCGACCGGATCACCGGCACCGTCGACCGGTCGACGCGACGCGTCATCACGAAAGCCGCACTGCGATGATCCGCGCCGAGCTGGATGCTGCCGGTATCGGCGACGCGTGGCTGCGCGAGGCGTATCGACGTTGCCGCGAAATCAACGCCGCACACGGCCGTACCTTCTTCCTGGCCACCCGGCTACTGGCCCCAGATCAGCGTCCGGCCGTGCACGCGTTGTACGGCTTTGCCCGCTACGCCGACGA
Organism: uncultured Mycobacterium sp.; assembly: GCF_964249325.1. Taxonomy (NCBI): domain Bacteria; kingdom Bacillati; phylum Actinomycetota; class Actinomycetes; order Mycobacteriales; family Mycobacteriaceae; genus Mycobacterium; species uncultured Mycobacterium sp. Next base: position 9,008 of record NZ_CAXUCH010000144.1, read on the forward strand.
TATTCTCGACGACCTCAACCCAGACCTGGACACCAGCGTCCGGGCGCAGCGGCTGCAAGGTTTGTGCGACCAGTTCTTCACCGGCGGCGATCACCCCGACCATCCCGTGCTGGCGGCGGTCACCCATACCGCACGCCGTTACGGCATCGCGTCCGAACTGTTCGATGACTTTTTGACCTCGATGCGGATGGATCTGACCATCACCGACTATCCCAACCGCGCCGCACTCAACCGCTACATCAAAGGCTCGGCGGAAGCGATTGGCCTGCAACTCCTTCCGATCCTGGGCACCATAGGCGCGGCAGAGGAGGCCGCACCATACGCTGCCGCGCTCGGGACAGCTTTCCAGCTCACGAATTTCCTACGCGACATAGACGAAGACCTTGTGCGCCACCGGGTTTACCTGCCAGCCGACGAGCTCGCCGCCTACGGCGTCGACCGTGAGGTACTGATGTGGTGTCACCGCCATCGCCGCACCGATTCCCGGGTACGCCGCGCCCTGGCCGAGCAACACGACCTCACTCGACAGATCTACCGCTACGCGGCCGGCGGCATCGCGATGCTTGCGCCGCGCTCGCGCCCTTGCGTGGCAACTGCATTGACGCTGTACTCGGAGATTCTGGACTGCATTGAGGACAGCGACTTCGCGGTGTTCAGCCGACGCGCCACCGTCGGCGCCGCCCGCCGGTTGCGGGTCGCCGGCGCCGGCCTGATCCATTCGTGGCAGGCTCGCACCCTGCGGCCGGCCAGCGCTCACCAACCAGGTAGGTCCTAGTGGATCGGTGGCAATACCTGCTCGTCCTCGTCGCGTGCCTGGCAATTACGGCGCCCTTGGAGTTCTTCGGCCCCGGCGTGTACCGCAAACCCGTGCGCATCGCCCGCGCGGTGCTACCCGTCGCCGCAGTGTTCTTACTGTGGGACGAAGCGGCGATCGCCGCGCACGTGTGGACGTACAATCCCACCTACATCCTCGGCGCCTTCATCCCCTTCCATGTGCCGATCGAGGAGGTGTTGTTCTTCATCGTCATTCCGCTGTGCGCACTGCTGACCTACAACGCGGTCAGCGCCGTCCTGGACCACCGGCGATGATCGGCTACACCGCGCCCGCCGTCCTCGCCGTGCTCGCGGTGTGCACACTCGAATTCGGCGTGCTGCACACCGGAATATTCCGCCGCAGCGCCTACTGGTTGTCGATGCTGATCGTCTGCGGATTTCAGATCTTGGTCGATGGCTGGTTGACGAAGCTGCGTGCTCCGATCGTCATGTACGACGACCGGCACATCACCGGCTTGCGATTCCCGTTCGACATCCCAATCGAAGATTTCCTGTTCGGCTTTGCCCTCGTCACCGCGGTGTTGCTGCTTTGGGAGCGTCGACGTGCGCGCCAATAGCGTCGGCCTGGCACCCGGCGATGTGCCGGCCGCATTCGACGCGGGCGCCGCGGCCTATGACCGGCTCGTCAACGCCAATCCCGAATACCATGCGCATCTTCGCCTTTCAGCGCGACGCCTGCGGCTTCCCGACGGCGGCCGAGGGCTACGGCTCCTCGACGCCGGGTGCGGCACCGGCGCATCGACGGCAGCGCTGCTGACCGTCGCCCCGCACGCCGACATCGTCGCCGTCGACGCGTCACAACGCATGCTCGACGCGGCGCTGGCAAAACGCTGGCCGCCGTCGGTGCGGTTCGTGCATGCCCCGGTGGAAGAACTCGCCCAGCACGGCATCACTGGACCGTTCGACGCGATCTTCGCGGCGTATCTCGTGCGCAACCTGTCCGACCCGGACCGTCAACTGCGGTCGCTTCGCACGCTGCTGCGAGCGGGCGGCACCTTGGCGGTCCACGAGTACTCCGTGCGTGACTCGCGTGCCGCCACCTGGATATGGCACGCGGTGTGCTGGAGCATCATCATTCCCGCCGGCTGGTGGCGTACCCGCG
>NZ_CAXUCH010000145.1:0-10796 GCF_964249325.1 uncultured Mycobacterium sp.
CGCCTACCGTCTCGGAGCCTGCCCCGGTCGCGATGGGTGATCGCAAGTCAGGGTTTTACCGCCACGACCTCGACGGGCTGCGCGGCATCGCGATCGCGCTGGTCGCGATGTTCCACGTCTGGTTCGGCCGTGTCTCCGGCGGTGTCGACGTGTTTTTGGCGCTGTCCGGATTCTTTTTCGGCGGCAAGGTGCTGCGCGCGGCGCTCAACCCCGCATCATGGCTGTCGCCCGTGCCCGAGGTCATCCGGCTGGTGCGACGACTGCTGCCGGCCCTGGTTGTTGTGCTGGCCGGGTGCGCGGCGCTGACCATCCTGATCCAACCGCAGACCCGCTGGGAGACCTTCGCCGACCAGAGCCTGGCCAGCCTGGGCTACTACCAAAACTGGGAGCTGGCCCGCAGCGTGGCCGATTACTTGCGGGCCGGCGAAGCGGTCAGCCCCCTGCAACACATCTGGTCGATGTCGGTGCAGGGCCAGTTCTACATCGCTTTTTTGGCGCTGGCGTTCGGCTGTGCGCACCTGCTGCGGCGATCCCTTGGCACCCAGATGCGAACGCTGTTCGTGATGCTGCTCACCGCACTGACGGTGGCGTCGTTCGTCTACGCGATCAATGCGCACCACGCCGACCAGGCGGTGGCCTACTACGACAGTTTCGCGCGAGCGTGGGAACTGCTGCTAGGGGCGCTCGTCGGTGCGCTGGTCCCCTATATCCGCTGGCCGATGTGGCTACGCACCCTGATCGCGACGGTCGCGCTGGCAGCGATCCTGTCCTGCGGCGCCCTGATCGACGGGGTCAAGGAATTCCCGGGGCCGTGGGCGCTGGTGCCGGTCGGCGCGACAGTGCTGATGATTCTTGCCGGAGCCAACCGATACGCCCACCCCAGCAGCCACGGGCAGATGCCGCTGCCCAACCGCCTGCTGGCCGCCGGCCCGCTGGTGACGCTTGGCGGCATGGCATATTCGCTGTACCTGTGGCACTGGCCGCTGCTGATCTTCTGGCTCGTCTATACGGGTCATCGGCGCGCCAACTTCGTCGAGGGCACTGCGGTACTGCTGCTCTCCGGCGTGCTCGCCTACCTGACCATGCGCCACGTCGAGGACCCGCTGCGGTATCGCGCAGCGGCCAACGCGAAATCGCCGATGCCGGTGGTGCCATTGCGCTCGCGGCTGCGCCGACCCACGATGGCGCTGGGCTCGGTGGTGGCCCTGCTCGGCGTGACCTTGACCGCGACGTCGTTCACCTGGCGTGAGCATGTCACCGTGCAACGTGCCGACGGCAAAGAGCTCAGCGGGCTCAGTGCACGCGACTATCCGGGTGCGCGGGCGTTGGTCAAACAGGTGCGGGTACCCACGCTGCGGATGCGGCCCACCGTGTTGGAGGCCAAGAACGATCTGCCGCTGTCCACCAAAGACGGCTGTATCAGCGACTGGACCAACCCCGCGCTGATCAACTGCGCCTACGGCGACGCCGTGGCCACCCGAACCATCGCGCTGGCCGGCGGGTCGCACGCCGAACACTGGATCAGCGCGCTGGACCTGCTCGGCCGCATGCACCACTTCAAAGTGGTCACCTACCTCAAGATGGGCTGCCCACTGTCCACCGAGGAAGTCCCGCTGATCATGGGCAACAACGCCGCTTACCCGCAGTGCCACGAGTGGGTGCAAAAGACCATGGCCAAGCTCATCGCCGACCGTCCCGATTACGTGTTCACGACGTCGACCCGGCCGTGGAACATCAAACCCGGCGACGTGATGCCGGCCACCTATATCGGGATTTGGCAGACGTTCGCCGACAACAACATTCCGGTGCTGGCCATGCGGGACACCCCGTGGCTGGTCAAGGACGGCCAGCCGTTCGAACCGGCGGATTGCCTGGCCAAGGGCGGCAATGCGACATCGTGTGGGATCAAACGTTCCGACGTGCTGGCCGATCGCAACCCGACTCTGGACTTCGTCGAGCAATTCCCGATGCTCAAACCGCTGGACTTGAGCGACGCGATCTGCCGGCCGGACATCTGCCGTGCCGTCGAGGGAAATGTGTTGATCTACCACGACGCTCACCACCTGTCGGCGACCTACATGCGCACCTTGGCCGGTGAGCTCGGACGGCAGATCGCCGCGGCCACCGGCTGGTGGTGACAGTCGGAGCGGTCCGTGCGCGACGCGGATAAAGTCGAGTGATGCCGCCGAGACAACCGAACACGGACATGACCGAAACCACGCCGACGCTGCCCACCGTGTGGCCGGGCAACAACTATCCACTTGGTGCCACCTATGACGGTGCCGGCACCAACTTCGCGCTGTTCTCCGAGATCACCGACAAAGTCGAGCTGTGCTTGATCGCCGACGACGACACCGAGACCCGGGTCAACCTCGACGAGGTGGACGGATACGTCTGGCATGCGTATCTGCCCGGCGTCGGACCCGGCCAGCGCTACGGGTTTCGGGTGCACGGGCCGTTCGAGCCGGCCGCCGGGCATCGGTGCGACCCGAGCAAGCTGCTGCTCGACCCCTACGGCAAGGCCTTTCACGGTGACTTCGACTTCTGCCGAGCGCTGTTCTCCTACGACATGGACTTCGTCAACTCCGAAGGCGCCGAGCCCGGCGAGACCGGCACCCCGCCGATGGTCGACTCGCTGGGACACACGATGACCAGCGTGGTGATCAACCCGTTCTTCGACTGGGCATTCGACCGCGCGCCCCGCACCCCGTATCACGAAACGGTCATCTACGAAGCGCACGTCAAGGGCATGACACAGACGCATCCCGCCATCCCCGAGGAGCTGCGCGGCACGTATGCCGGCCTGGCCCATCCGGCGATCATCGAGCACCTCAAGTCGCTGAACATCACGGCGATCGAACTGATGCCGGTGCACCAGTTCATGCACGACAGCCGGCTGCTGGAGATGGGCCTGCGAAACTACTGGGGCTACAACACCTTTGGCTTCTTCGCTCCCCACCACCAATACGCGTCGTCCGGTGAGCCCGGCGGTGCGGTGGGCGAATTCAAGGCCATGGTGCGTACCTTGCACGAAGAAGGCATCGAGGTCATCCTCGATGTGGTCTACAACCACACCGCCGAAGGCAATCACCTCGGCCCGACCATCAACTTCCGCGGGATCGACAACGCCGCCTACTACCGCCTCGACGACGACGACCCGCGCTTCTACAAGGACTTCACCGGCACGGGCAACAGCCTCAACGCCCGCCACCCGCACACCTTGCAGCTGATCATGGACTCGCTGCGCTACTGGGTGACCGAGATGCACGTCGACGGATTCCGTTTCGACCTTGCTTCGACCCTCGCCCGCGAGTTCTACGACGTCGACCGATTGAGCGCGTTTTTCGATCTGGTGCAGCAGGACCCGGTGGTGAGCCAAGTCAAATTGATCGCCGAGCCGTGGGATGTCGGCGAAGGCGGCTACCAGGTCGGCAACTTCCCGGGTTTGTGGACCGAGTGGAACGGGAAATACCGCGACACCGTGCGCGATTACTGGCGGGGCGAGCCCGCAACCCTGGGCGAATTCGCCTCCCGGCTGACCGGATCGTCGGACCTCTACGAGGCGACGGGCCGGCGGCCAAGCGCCAGCATCAATTTCGTTATCTGCCACGACGGGTTCACGCTGAACGACCTGGTGTCCTACAACGAGAAACACAACGAGGCCAACGGCGAGAACAACCAGGACGGGGAGAGCCACAACAGGTCGTGGAACTGCGGCGTCGAAGGCCCCACCGACGATCCCGACGTGCTGGCGCTGCGCGCGCGCCAGATGCGCAACATCCTCGCCACGCTGATGGTCAGCCAGGGCACCCCGATGATCGCGCACGGCGACGAGTTCGGCCGCACCCAGCAGGGCAACAACAACGTCTACTGCCAGGACTCCGAGATGTCCTGGATGGACTGGTCGCTGGCCGAGAAGAACGCCGATCTGTTGACCTTCGCCCGCAAGGCGACTCAGCTGCGCACGGATCATCCGGTGTTTCGCCGCCGCCGCTTTTTCGAAGGCCGGCCCATGCGGCGCGGCGACGAGGTCGGCGACATCGCTTGGTTGACCCCGACGGGTCGCGAAATGACACAGGAGGACTGGGACAGCGGTTTCGACAAGTGCGTTGCGGTGTTTTTGAACGGCAACGCCATCCGCGAACCGAATGCCCGCGGTGAACGTGTCGTCGACGACTCGTTCCTGTTGTGTTTCAACGCCCACCAAGATGCGGTGGACTTCGTCATTCCCGACGGCGACTACGGCCAGGAATGGACGGCCGAACTGGACACCACCGAACCCACCGGAACAACCGAGCGGGTCATGAAGGCCGGCGAGAAGATCTCGCTACCGGGACGGTCATTGCTGATATTCCGGAAGACACTGTAGCGCATGGCCTTTCCGGTACTGTCCACCTACCGGTTACAACTGCGCGGGCCTGACAGCGGCTTCGGGTTCACCTTCGCCGACGCCGAGGAGCTGCTGGACTATCTCGACGAGCTCGGGATATCGCATGTTTACCTCTCTCCCGTCTTGACCGCGGTCCACGGCTCGCCGCACGGCTACGACGTCACCGATCCCACGACGGTGTCGGCCGAACTCGGTGGTGCCGACGGTTTGGCCAGGCTCTCGGCCGCGGCGCGAGCGCGCGGGATGGGGCTGGTGGTCGATATCGTGCCCAACCACGTCGGGATCGATAAGCCCGAGCAGAACCCGTGGTGGTGGGACGTGCTGACCCATGGCCGATCGTCGCGCTACGCAAAGTTTTTCGATATCGACTGGGATCTCGGTGATGGCCGGATCATCCTGCCGCTGTTGGGTTCCGACGACGACATCGCAGATCTGAAAGTCGACGGCCACCGGCTGCGGCTCGGTGACCTGGCGCTGCCCATCGCGCCGGGCACCGGGCAGGGCACCGGCGCGGAAGTCCACGAGCGCCAGCACTACCGGCTGGTCGGGTGGCGAAACGGTATCTGCGGTTACCGCCGCTTTTTTTCGATCACTTCGCTGGCCGGGCTGCGCCAGGAAGATCGTGCGGTGTTCGACGCGTGGCATGCCGAAGTCGCCCGCTGGTTCGCCGAGAAACTCGTCGACGGTGTGCGCATCGATCACCCCGACGGGCTGACCGATCCGGTGGGCTATCTGGCCTGGTTGCGGGAACTGGTCGGTCCGGATGCCTGGATCGTGATCGAGAAGATCCTGGCCGTCGACGAGGCGCTGGAGCCCACCCTGCCGGTGGCCGGCACCACCGGCTACGACGTACTGCGGGAAGCGGGCGGGGTTTTCCTCGATCCGGCCGGCGCCGCCGCGCTGACCGCGCTGTTCGACTCCTCCGATGGCGACTATCAGCAGATGCCGGCGCGGTTGCGGGATCTCAAGGCCACCGTGGCCACGGATACCTTGGCCAGCGAGCTGGCCAGACTGTGCCGCTGCATTGTGGCGACCGTCGGGGTCGATGATCCGCGCCTGCCCGAGGCTGTGGCCGCGCTGCTGGGCTATGTCGACGTCTACCGCTGCGACTATCCGGGGCTGGCCGCGACACTGCCCAGGGCGCTGGCCGAAACACAGGCCGCAACACCGGAACTGGGCCCGCCGCTCCAGATCCTCGCCGCTGCTGTCGCGGAAGGCGGCGAGGCAGCGGCGCGCTTGCAACAGCTATGCGGGGCGGTGACGGCCAAGGCCGTCGAGGACTGCCTGTTCTACCGTGACGCCCGGCTGGTGTCGCTGAACGAGGTCGGCGGCGAGCCGCAGCGGTTCGGCGTCGGCGCCGCAGAGTTCCACCAAAGCGCGGCGATCCGGGCCCGGCACTGGCCGCACACCATGACCACGCTCACCACCCACGACACCAAGCGCGGCGAGGACGTCCGCGCCCGCATCGGCGTGCTCTCCCAGGTGCCCGCACTGTGGCGCGAGTTCGTCACCCGCTGGGAGCGCATCGCACCCTCCCCCGACCTCGCGACCGGACTGTTCTTGTGGCAGAACATTTTCGGTGTGTGGCCGGTCAGCGGGGAGGTCACGGCCGAGCTGCGCCAGCGGCTGCACGGCTACGCCGAGAAAGCGATCCGGGAAGCCGGATCACACACCTCGTGGCACGACCCGAACGCCGAGTTCGAGAAGGCGGTGCACACCTGGCTGGACGCCGTGCTGGACGGGCCGGTGGCGCGCGAGCTGACCCAGCTGGTCGGCCAGCTCAACGTGCACGCCGAAAACGACGCGCTGGGCCAGAAGCTGCTGGCGTTGACGGTGCCCGGCACACCGGATATCTATCAGGGCACCGAATTGTGGGACGACAGCCTGGTCGATCCGGACAACCGGCGTTCGGTCGACTACGCGGCGCGCCGTGAAGCGTTGAAATCCTTGCGTCACCGCAAAATCCGGGTGGTCGCCGCGGCGCTGCGGCTGCGGCGCGCCCGTCCCGACACGTTCCTGCGCGGCGGTTATCATCCGCTGCTGGCCACCGGTATGGCCGCCGCCCACGTCGTGGCGTTTCGCCGCGGTGAGGATGTCGTGGTGGCAGTGACCCGCTGGACGTTTCGGCTCGACGAAGCGGGTTGGGGCGACACCGTGGTGTCGCTGCCCGACGGGCAGTGGACCGACACGCTGAGCGGCGCGGCATTCAGCGCAGCGACGCCGGCCGCCGAGCTGTTCGCCGAGCTGCCTGTGGTGCTGTTAGAGCGCGCCGATGCGTGAATTCGCCGTCTGGGCACCCAATCCCGAGCGGGTGCGCCTCGATGTCGACGGGGCCGTGCACGCGATGAGGCGCGGTGACGACGGCTGGTGGCGCGCCACGGTCGACGCGGCGCCGAATGCCCGCTACGGGTTTCTGCTCGACGACGAGCCCACGGTACTGCCCGATCCGCGGTCTGCCCGCCAGCCCGACGGCGTGCACGGGCGTTCGCAGCTGTGGGAGCCCACTGCGGCGTGGAGCGACGGCGACTGGGCTGGGCGCTCGGTCGAGGGCGCGGTAATCTACGAGCTGCACATCGGAACCTTCACGCCCGCAGGTACTTTCGACGCCGCGATCGAAAAGCTCGGTTATCTGGTCGATCTGGGTGTCGACTTTGTCGAAGTGATGCCGGTCAACTCGTTCTCCGGCACGCACGGCTGGGGATACGACGGTGTGCTGTGGTATTCCGTGCACGAACCTTACGGTGGCCCCGACGGGCTGGTGCGCTTCGTCGACGCCTGCCATGCCCGCGGTTTGGGTGTGCTGATCGATGCGGTGTTCAACCATCTGGGCCCGTCGGGCAACTACCTGCCGCGGTTCGGGCCATACCTCTCGTCGGCGAGCAATCCGTGGGGCGAAGGCATCAACATCGCCGACGCCGGCTCCGATGAGGTGCGCCGCTACATCCTCGACTGTGCGCTGCGCTGGATGCGGGAATTTCACGCCGACGGTCTGCGACTGGATGCAGTGCATGCACTGGTCGACACCACCGCCATCCACATCCTCGAGGAGCTGTCGGCGAAAACCGATCGCCTGTCACAGCAGGTGGGCCGCCCGCTGTCGCTGATCGCCGAAAGCGACCTCAACGATCCCCGGCTGATCACTCCCCGAGAAGATGGCGGCTACGGGCTGACCGCGCAGTGGGACGACGACATCCATCACGCCATTCACGCCGCGGTCTCCGGTGAACGCCAAGGCTACTACGCCGATTTCGGGTCACTGGCCACGCTGGCCCACACGTTGCGCCATGGCTTCTTCCACGCGGCCACCTACTCGTCGTTTCGTGGCCGGCGCCATGGCCGACCGCTGGACACATCCAAGATTCCGGCCACCCGGCTGCTGGCCTACACCTGCACCCACGACCAAGTCGGCAACCGTGCGCTCGGAGACCGGCCGTCGCAGAACCTGACCTTCGGTCAGCTCGCGATCAAGGCCGCGCTGGTGCTCGGATCACCTTATACTGCAATGCTTTTCATGGGCGAGGAGTGGGGGTCGTCGCGACCGTTTCAGTTCTTCAGTTCTCATCCGGAACCCGAGCTCGCCGTGGCCACCGCCGAGGGCCGCAAGAAGGAGTTCGCCGAGCACGGTTGGGACGCCGACGAGATTCCCGACCCGCAAGACCCGCATACCTTTGAGCGCTCAAAGCTGGACTGGGACGAGCCTGACCTGGGCGAGCATGCCCAGCTGCTCAGCACCTATCGGGATTTGATCGCCTTGCGGCGCACCGAAACCGATTTCGCTGACCCATGGCTGGAGCATCTGCAGATCGACTATGACGAGGCGCAACGTTGGATCACCATGCGCCGCGGGCGATTTGTAGTGGCCTGCAACCTGGGTACCGAGGCGGTGTCGGTGCCGCTGCGCGGCGAGGTGGTCCTGGCCTGGGGTGAGCCCAAAGTCGGTGACGAAACCACCGAGTTACCGGGGCAGTCAGTCGCGGTACTCAGGGCTGTGGATAACTGACTGGCGGCCACACCGGCAAGCGCTGATGATTCGGCCATGTCTCATCAGGAACTGTTCCCGATACCGCGCATCGAGACCGCCACCGACCCCGTGTATTCAGCCGCAGATTTGCGCCAGCGCTGGCGCGCGCTGATGGGGCCCTCGGGTTTTGGTGAAAAGCTGTTGTGGTTCGGCTTTGTCGGTCCGGATCGTCGCCTGATGAAAATGCTCAGCCAGGTGCCGATCGGTCCGCGTCCGCAGGGGCGGATCGTCAGGAGATTCATGTCGGGTCTACGCACGCTGCTCGACGACGCAGCGTCCGGCACCACCGTGGCTCTGCTGTTGACCGGGCCGGGCCGGCGACCGATCTCGTCGGCCGACCGGACGTGGGCCAAGGCATTGACCGAAGCGGCCGAACGGCTCGACGTGCCGCTCGAGCCGATCTTTCGAGCCAACGACGAGTCGCTCCTGCAGATCGATTCACACGACGAACCGCAACATCTCGGTGCCTGATGACGGCTACGGGCGTGCCTGCACAGACACGCCGCAATTGCAACTGCGCCCGCTCGCAATTAACGAGACGTCGTTACAAGAGGTACCGGTACGCCGGTGATCCGGGCTCGAGCGCTTCGATGTGCAGTTCGGTGGCCCGCATCCGGGCCAGTAGGCCGTCGAGATCGGCGGCCGATCCCAGTTCGATGCCGACCAGAGCTTCACCGGTTTCGCGGTTGTTGCGTTTGATGTACTCGAACAACGTGATGTCGTCGTTGGGTCCGAGTACCTGGTCGAGGAACCGGCGCAGCGCGCCCGGTTCCTGGGGAAAGTCGACCAGGAAGTAGTGCTTGAGGCCGAGGTGGATCAGCGAGCGCTCCACGATTTCCCCGTAGCGGGACACGTCATTGTTGCCGCCCGAGATCAAACAGACCACAGTGAATCCGGGCTGGATGTCGGCTTCCAGCAGTCCGGCAACTGACAGCGCGCCCGCCGGCTCGGCGATGATGCCCTCGTGCTGGTAGAGGTCGAGCATCGCGGTGCACACCGCGCCCTCGTCGACGGCGGCGATCGACACCATGTCACCGGCGGCGGCTACCGCTGCGTAGGTCAAGGTCCCGGCCCGGTTCACCGCCGCGCCGTCGATGAACTGGTCCACGTGTTCCAGCGTGACCGGCTCGCCGGCGGCCAGCGCGGCCATCATCGCGGCGGCGCCGCCGGGTTCGACACCCAGCACCGAGGTGTTCGCTGTCCGCTCGGCCAAGTAGCTGGTGATGCCGGCGACGCACCCGCCGCCACCCACGGGAACCACGACCAAGTCGGGCTCGCTGTCGAGCTGGTCGAGCAGTTCCACCGCGATGGTGCCCTGGCCGGCGATGGTGCGCACGTCGTCGTAAGGCGGCACCAGCGTGGCGCCCGTGCGTGCCACGTCCTCGAGTGCCGCCTCAGCCGCCATGTCGTAGGTCGATCCGGCGACGATCAAATCGATGAACTCCCCGCCGTGATAGCGGATGCGGTCCTTCTTTTGCTTAGGCGTCTTGGCCGGCACGTACACGCGGCCGTGGATTCCCAGGGCGCGGCACGCGTAGGCGAATCCCTGGGCGTGATTGCCCGCCGACGAGCACACCACACCGGCGGCGATCTCCTCCTCCGACAGCTGCACCAGCAGGTTGTAGGCGCCGCGCAGCTTATACGACCGCACCGACTGCAGGTCTTCGCGTTTGAGGTAGACCGTGGCTCCGGTGACCTCCGACAACCGCTCGCACAGCTGCAGCGGGGTGGGGGTGACCACCCGCGCGATTCGCTTGGCCGCAGCATCGATGTCCGCTGCGCAGAGCGGCGGTGTGCTAGGGACCTGGCTCAGTTCGGCGGACACGGGTCAATGGTGGCATTCAACAGCAGTTCAGCGGACGGGGGTCAATACGAACACCGGAATCTCGCGCTCGGTCTTGGCCTGGTAGTTGGCGTAGTCCGGCCAGACCTGCACTGCTCGTTCCCACCAGACGGCTTTCTCCTCGCCGAACACCTCGCGGGCTTCGTACTCACCGGTGGCCGGGCCGTCCTGCAACTCCACCCGCGGATGCTTCTTGACGTTGTAGTACCAGACCGGGTTCTTGGGGGCGCCGCCCAGTGAGGCGACGATGGCGTACTCGCCGTCGTGTTCGATCCGCATCAATGGAGTTTTGCGGAGTTTGCCGGTCTTGGCCCCGACTGTCGTGAGCAGGACGACGGGCTTGCCCTGCAGCTCGGTGCCCTCTGCTCCCCCAGACGCCATGTATTTCTCGGCTTGCTCACGGGACCAGTCGACCGGCGAGGGTGCGTATTCTCCTGAAAGCGGCATACCGACACTTTAAAGGCTGATCTCACCAGCCGGACTTGCACGTTGGATTCAAGCGGTGGCTGCAGCGAATGTGGACGGGTCTGACAGTAGTCGGT